>CALMWS010000210.1 GCA_937870795.1 uncultured Bacteroidota bacterium
GTTTATTAGAATTAGTTCAAATATCGATTGCAAAGTACTGGTAGTCTGTGCTGCTGTAAAATTATCAAAATAGTCACCTTGACCAAGAATTTGATTGTATTGCTCACCAGCTTCAGAGCTGGTTCTATGAAAGTCAGAATAATTGCCATCTCCACTAGTTCCGCCAAATAAGCAATCTGAGGACTGTAATCCAGGAGGAGGTCCAGTAGCGATAAACATGTTATTTGGGTTAGCTCTTGGATAATGAACACTTGGATAATTTACATTTGCTGGTGAGGTTATTTGACATTGAATTGCAGCTTTAGCTCCACCATTATGAAGTACTTTATTCTGAAGCACAACTGGAGTCCATGAATTATATAGGTAATGGTTTTGAATTCCAGTATTAGCATCAGTTGCATATAATGTGGAATAAGTAACGCTATTTGAGAAGTTATTTTTTCCAATAAAAGATTTAGTTCTTCCTGCACAATTACCAGTAAAGAAAATAGAATTAAAATTGCCATAGCACGAATTACTAACAATATTATTTTCAGGAGAGATACTAAATGACATTCCTCTTCTTCCGGAATTAATACTATTACACTTTATAAGTGATTGGCCACCATTGGTTAATTCAATACCAGCCTTATCATTACTAATATTAATAATGTTGTCTGTAACCCGGGTATTAACCCAGTTATTAATGAAGATTCCGGCACCCATATTGACAGCTGCATTCTGAATATTATTATTAGATATTACTCCGTTTTGAACATAATTGGTCGTAGATGATAAACTTATTCCAACCGAGTTGACAGTTCCGCCATTAATTATTAATCGATTATTATTCGCCGTAAAATTATTATTGGCCGAACCCACTAACCCTACTGAAATTCCCAAATTGGTAACACCTCCATTGGTATTTATCTCATTATTACTTATATTACCATTCAGAAGAGTACGCACAATTCCAATATTATATCCTTGCCACACATTTGTAAACTTTAGGCTATTAAAAGGCACGGAAGCCACTGCATTGAGTATGTGCGTTCCTCCACCGGAAGAATTGTCCACTACACCGGTTCGCATATTGTCAAATGTCATTAAATCCAACGTAAGGCTTCGATTTGAAGAAATCGACTTATCGTAGTAAATCCCGTGTTGTGTTATATTAAAGATATCAAAATTCTTTACATTTAAATTTAAATTATATACTTCGAAGCCCTGATCATAACTGGAAATAGAATTTTTTGCACCCGTAACCGGAAAGACAATTGGCAGTGTTGTGCCTCCAGTCATGTCAATATAAATACAAGGACTCTGACTGCACCCACACAGTACATTACACTCTTTGCACCCGGTGAATCTGTTATTATGGAATGAACCGCAGGTAAATCTATGATTTATTGATTTGATACCCATAACATTCTCCAGAAAATTGTTATTTGTAAAATTAAGTCTGGCTCCCGCCGGAGAGGAATTTACCGTTTCAAGCATAATCTCCGCATCAGAAATGGTTGCACCATTCCAGGTTAAGGTTGATCTAGGCTCTGCCTTAATCCCTTTCCACCTACAACAAAAAACAAATCCTATCCGGGCAGCAGTTCGAATTTCGGTACCCGATAGACCAAACGATGTGTTGGCGTTAATATAGACTTGGGAACCTTTTGCCATCCACCAATACCCATTATTGAATGAAGTATTGATGTCATTGGTCAGTATGCCATCAATTAATAACGGAACAGCAGGGTTATTGGCATACTGAGTAATAAACCCAAACACCGTAATATTGGGGTTCAAATTCACTAATATGTCCGACATTCTGATTACTTGACCCGTTACACCCAGATAAGCGCCTGGACTCATTGACTTACATTTAGTTACTGTGGCTTGAAGTTGATCATCACAATAAATTTCATGCGTCACGCAGACTTCACCAGTTGTATTTACGTAATTAGTGAAAATGTGGTCGGGTGGCGCAGGGTCAATAGCATCTCTCCAAATTACAACCCCATCGGAAAAGATCCACTTATGCCTTGTCATTCCTATTCTTGAGCAAACTGGATTGATTTCAAAAATCCTATTTAGACAAGTATTATAAATTGATACTTCTTTTGTTTGAAAAGTGAAGTCAGCGCTTTCGCAACAATCACAAGGTGGCAATTCAATTTCATCACAACATTGCCTTTCACAATCATCTACCGTAAAAGTAACACAAATAAAATAAGGGCCTTTACCTATAAAATGGTGTTGTAAGTTTTTATTTGTGGTTGTTTCTGTATGTATTAGATTATTCCCCAGATATATGTCCCATTTATATGTAGTTGATGAAGTAAAATCAGAATGAAAGGTCAGGTTAATACAACATTCATTGGCTATTTTTACCGGACATTGCTCCCAGGTTATTGAAGGGTTTTTACAAGATATACAATTTGGTATTACAACATTGTAACAACAAGTATAATAACCTGGAGGGTCTGAAGCATTGGTTAACTCTTTTTCTTGATTAGTCAGGGACTTTGGAACTTCAGATGTCAGGCAAACATTAAATGTGCCGCCACATTTTGAAAAAATGTGATTTATGGAGCTTCCATTTGTACTTTCTGAATGGCTACCATCCCCAAAAGAAAATACGACCTCATGGTTATCTAAGTTCTCAATATCAAATGTTGCTTCACAATTGGAACTTGAATATTTAAAATTGTAAACGCTGCAATCAGGATTGCAAATAACACTAATATCCTTAGAACAAAAATCATTAGGCCCACAATAATGATACAATATAAAATCATTTACTGTATTTGGTAAAGTAGTGAAGCAAAACTTTGCATCCGTAGTGGTGAACAACACTGTATTTCCCTGTTTAAGTACCCAATTATTGGGACATGTTGGATCATTAGCTTCGGCACAAATCGTAAAGCTATTATCTGAATTACAAATAGCTTTGGTAATTAAGAATGTACAAGAGGCTAAATTTACATTTATGTCCGCAGGATTTATTGGAACCGAAAGCGTATATCCAGGCAGGCATATTTCAAAGTGATTCTTTTCGGAATAACCAAAACCACTCTGGCAAAAGAAGATTAACAAACAGCAATACTTAATATGCTTAAACTGCAAAATTTGAATCAAATTCTTGAGAATTTCAGGAGCATTTTTTTTCATAAATTCAATTATTAAAGTGTTTAAATAAAAGTATTCAAACAATCAAAAGAAACTAAAAAAAACACTACTTTTGCAGCCTTATTATAGCGATAAGATGGCCTGCGTATCCCTAATCGATGGGTGATCGTGGGCTTTTTTATTGTATCCTAGATTGTTTTTATCAATAATTTAACGATTCGCTTATTTTTTTTTCTTATGGGCAACTTTATTTTGAAATTTAATATTAATACAAATAAATATATTTGATAATATATAAATTTATTATATTCATGAAGTTATAAGCTTAATTACGTGGTTAAAATCTTTGTAGAAATAGTGCCAGTTCTCATAGTTTTTGTTAAATGAATGTTACAAATATAATATTATTTTTTTTCACATAGTTTTTTCTCTGATAATTTTTTAAAATCTTAATTTCTGTTTTGTTTCGACATATTATTCACAGACTTTGACAAGCAAAAATTTTAGAATACTTATCGAATCCGCCATTCTGAAGCCCCTATAAAAATCCCCTTAAT
>CALMWS010000211.1 GCA_937870795.1 uncultured Bacteroidota bacterium
GATAGCTTGCTTTTTTCTGGTAAATGATGCCGGCTGCTATGTTGAATATTTTTTTCTGCCCCAAATAGGTGCCAGTCATGTACGGAGTAAGGTGTCCTTCATGCTCAAAAAACTGGTAAATTACATAGGCTTGCTGCTGCCAATGGTGCCCTATGGGAGAAAAAGTGGCAAAAGGGGAGATGGCAGGCAGAGCCGCACCGTTGGATTGCACAGGAAAAGGTTCACTAAGTACAAATCGGTAATCAAATTTACCCACCTGCCCCCGTGCGTAAAGACTCAGCTTCCTGCTAAAGTTATCAGTTTGATCTACAGTGGTTTGAGCAAAAACCGGCACATCCATGGTCAAAATGGTGCCAATGCTGGGTTCAGAAAATCTGGACAAACCATTGGCTATGGTCAGGCCCGCTCCCAACTTGAGTTGATTTTGTTTGCTCAAACGGTATTCACACACGGCATCATGAAAAAAAGCAACATTTTTTCGGTTTCCATTCAGATTGGTCTGGGCATTAAAATTATTCTGGCCAAACTGGAAGTACAAAAATGTTCGGTCGCTGATTTGTCCAAACATTTGAATTCTGGTTCTGCGTAAGCCAATGTCAAAACCATCTTTTTTTAACGCTGATTCTACTGTGGTTCCATCGTTGTACTGATTGTACCTGAGCCAGGTCTGATTGAGAAAGGTCATCTGAAAATACCGACTGCCATCTTCATTCAATTTCCACTTTAAAGGAGCTGTATTTTGCGCATTTGCGGGCAGAGTGTAAATGGTTAATAATGCCAGCGATGTACCCAAACGAAATGTTTTGAGTGCTAATAATATTATGTTCATACCCATTTAATTATAGTTTTATATCGGAAAATTATCCACTTTAACCAAAAACCAAATATTTTTTGGTGATATTAACTTGTTATTATGAGAGGAACTAAATTTATCCAATTTATGTTCTTTCCTGTTTTTGTTAATTTTCACAAAATCAAGGAATTAAGATTGGCTTTCTGGTGGCCAATGTGTTGGCGTTATTTTTCTGTTAATAGCTTTGTGGATTTAACTTTGTTAATGCCGGGGCCTGTTGAGTCTCTCTCTGATAATGGCAGCTTCCTGTATTACGGCTTCTTCGGATTGTTTTTGCCATAGGATGTTTTTTATACGCAAGTTCTTATCATCAGGCGATACAATTGGTTTAGGATATGTCACACCCAGTTGAAGGCCATAAAATAATTCATCCATGGGGGTCATTTTCCAGGGAGTATGAATAAGAGCTGGAGGCAGCTTGTCTAATTCCGGCACCCATTTTCTAACGAATGTTCCTTCGGCATCATGTTTTAGGCCATTGGTAACCGGATTGTATACGCGGATTGTATTGGTGCCCGTTACTCCTGCCTGCATTTGTAGCTGAGGGTAATGGATGCCCGGCTCGTAATCCAAAAATAGCCTGGCCAAAAAGTGACTTATTTTTTTCCAATCGATCTCAAGGTAATGGCAAGCAAATGAAACCACCATGGCCCGCATTCTGAAATTGATCCAGCCTTCTGCTTGGAGGCAGCGCATGACCGCATCTACCAACGGGAACCCGGTCTTGCCTTCACACCAGGCTCTTAGTTTGTCTTTGTCATTGGACCAGGGCACATCTTCGTATCCTTTATTGATACAGCGAATTTCATAATGACAGGCTACCTCAAATTTTTGAATAAAATGGCACCGCCACTGGATGCGGGCTAGAAAAAAATCTAAAGGCAGCATTGGTGTTTGCTGCTTTGTTAGCCTGCATGCTTGGTATACCTGCCTTCCTGTAAGATTACCCCATGCCAGATAGGGCGAGAGCCGGGAACCCGATTCTTTACTGTGCCAAGGACTCGAAATATTTTTGGCATAACCGACGGCTTTTTCTTCTAAAAAAAATTGAAGCTGCCTTAACGCTGCTACTTCTCCTGGCTCTTGAAATTGTGGTCTTTGCCCACTGACTTCTTTCAAAAAATCCAATGGAAAAACAAATGGATGTTCATCGCAAATGGGCCTTTGTTTACTTGAACCCTGAATGGAATGCTGTGGACTTTCCATAGCCTTTTGCCACGCTTCATCCCAGCCTTTCCTGTTTTTAATGCCTCTAATCACCCCGTCTTTTTGATATTGTACCCACTGAATATCATTTGCTTGAAATATTGCTGCCGCTGCTTTATCTCTTTTATAGCTGTGTAGGGTGCCGCTTTCCTGGTAGCTGAAAACTTTTTGGATGTGATATTGATCTATCAAATACGAAAATACATCCACCGATGAACCATAAAACTGAATTACTTTTTGAGCATAGGGTTTTAGTTGTTCATCCATAACCAATATACTTTGGTATTGGAACCATAAATGCCGATCGGCTGTGTCAGTATAACGGATTTGGTCATGATCCCAGATAAAAACAAGCAGGTATGGCAATTCATTGCTCTGTGCAACGGCCAGGGGCAAGTGGTCTTTGGTGCGTAAATCTCTTTTCAACCACACCACATTGATCGCCTGCCTGCTCATGAATGATACCTTTCTTTCAATGTCTTTTCCACTTTTTTCCAGTATGAAAAAAATGATGGATAATAGCCGTTTACCTCAGGCGTAAGCCAGTCTCTTTCTTCCCTAATACCATTGTAATGCCCTGCAAATGGGTGTTCTTTGTAGTAAATTTCAGCTCCTTTATAATGCAACATCAATTCAGAAAAACTACCGGTGAAAATTTGAATTCCCAATATATTTTGGCTCAGTCCGATTATAAATTGGATTACGGCTTCACCTACTGCATATTTTTCATAATGGCATGGCTCTAAAAGCAGTACCCTGTTGGCTGTCAAATTGCTTTTCCACCGGGCATCAAGGTTGTAAGCTGTGTATATGCACAATGGTAGCTTGGGGTCAAGTGAAACTTTATTGAAATTGGGTAGTTTGTTCGCCGGGTGCCATGTCTGATTTATGGATAAGGCTTCTACCAATGGCTGATATTGCAATTCATCCGTTGGCATGTCAAGAAATGTACCCGTTTGGTGTGATCTGTCAAACTTGTTGATGTTATCCTGGTTGGCGTAATACTTTTTTAAACTGTTGCTTCCGGCTACCCACTGCCAGCTGCATGCATTGCTGGCCCAATCACCATCGAGCAAGTGATAGTACATCCACTGTGCGCCATTCTTCCAGTGACTCTGGCCTAGGTTGCAAACCAAACTCGCCACATACATTC
>CALMWS010000212.1 GCA_937870795.1 uncultured Bacteroidota bacterium
CTAAGTGTGGTGAGGTACTCGAACCACGCTCGGCTAAATGTTCAAATAAATGGAGAGTTGTATTTAAAATGGGATATCCCACACAATTTTGAAAAAGAGGTGTGTCCTGTCAAAAGGCAAATCTCAAATCATGTGAACATATGAACATAGCGACGAGCACAGCGAGGAGCACCATGTGAACATATTCAAACTAAGGCCAAACAATCAACGGCCTTCCTTTAGCCTGAATTTTATGGTAGATGGGTTCCAGTGAGGTGTGATCACCGATGGATCTGGCGTGTTTGTAACATTCCATGCTGGTGATGAAATAGGTGTCTTCCTGCTCTATGCAGTGGTCGATTTCATCCATGGGGTGGATGTCGTCATGGCCGCCGGCCAATACAAGAGGCTGGTTTTCGAAGCGGGTGACATTGACGTGGGGGAATACTTTGTGCACTTCCTGGCTAATGTCTCTGCCCAGGCGATTGCCAAGGATGCATACGTGAGACAACTTATAGAATTCTACCCCGGGAGGAACCAGAATTACCGGACATTGACTTTCACTGGCAACAGTGTGGGATACCGAACCCAACAAACTTTCAAATAGATTGCTGGCACCATGTGAGCCCATGATGATGAATTCGTATTGGTATGACATGTCCTGTATAACATCTCCGGCCAAACCTTCTTTGATTACGGGTACAATGGGGGTTGAACCCAGGAGGTCACCCACAAAGTCCATTTCTGCGGCCCGGGCCGTTTTTTCCAATAGCTCTGTTTTTGTTTCGAGGGTATGGTCTTCTTCAAACGGGTGTTTGGCAATTTCTATGTAGGAAGGGTGGTGTACATGGAGCAGATCTAAGGTATAATACTTTTGTCTGCAAAATATTTTTGCGAAATGAAGGGCAGTAGAAGCAGATGAAGAAAAATCGGTGGGTACCAATATTCTCCTCATCTGTTCCTTGCCATATAAGCCTGCTATGCGGTGGTAGATCTTAATGATGCCCATCTTGAAATCGCCCTCTTTTGACATTTCGATGGGCTGATCACCGTTGATGGCAACCGATGGCACAGAGTTGATGTTGTCAGATATAAATCTGGCTACATCATTGACCTCTTCAATTTTGAAGTCAAGGTGGTTGAATTCAAGAAAATCGACCAGACTTTTTTTCAAAAACTGATAACCCGAGGTACCTGTACCATATAATTTGAGCTCTACCATAGCTGGCTGTTCTGAATGTTAATACTCGTTGACAGCCGAGTTGTCTGCAGCGAGGTTTTTAATGATGTCGTGGGTAGTGATGATGCCTACAATCCTTCCATCTTCCAATACCGGTAAGGCGTGGAAAAGGTTCTTCTTAAATACTTCAAGTGCTACGTTGATCCTGTCGTCTACATCCAACTTGCCCAGTCCTTTGATCATGATGGACTTGACTTTGTAATTGTTGAGTTTTACGTCGACAAGGATGTTGTCAAATGCGTCGTCATTAAACCCTCTTTTGAAAAAGGAGAAATCCGACTTACTCAGCATGCCCACCAATTCGCCCTCGTAAACTACAGGGATGTGGTGGATATGGTACTTGTCAAAAATTTCCTGAGCCGTTTGAAGGGTGTCTTCAGGCTCAATGGTGATCGGGTTTTTCGTCATAATGGTGGAAACCGGTGCTAATAAATTCATAATAAATGCTTATTTTTGATGCAAGATCGGTAAAGTCCTGTGGCGTATAAATGACCGAAGTCATGGCAAAAGCTGATATAAATATTGTTTGTTATAAGCCTATTTTGCCTAATTTTATTCTGTTTTTGTATGATAAATGACCTCGATTTAAGATTATTGTTTGAATCTGTCCTCGAAACTGCGGTTGATAGCATTGTTATCATCGATTCCAGGGGCAGGATTCTCAACCTCAACCAGGCGGCAGAGACCCTCTTGGGTTATAGTCGTGCCGAAGTCACAGGCCACAATGTAAGCATTTTGATGAATGCCCACGATGCCGGTCAGCACGATGGTTACTTGGAGCGTTACCTGCATACCCGTCAGGCCAAAATCATCGGCATCGGCAGGGAAGTGTTAGCCAAACACAAATCAGGCGAATTGATACCGGTACGCCTTGCGGTAAGTGAAGTAATCCTCAACGATCGCATTATTTTCACAGGCATTATTCACGACCTTCGGGAGATCCGCAAAGCCTACGATGAATTGGCCAACCTCAACAAGGAATTGGATAAACGTGTAGTGGAAAGGACCTATCAGGTTGAAAAGGTGGTCAACCAGCTGCTCGCCACCAATACCAAACTTAAGAAAGAAGTAAAAGAGAGGGTAGAAGCCGAACAAATGCTTCGATCAAAAGAAGAACAATTGCAAAAGGCCCTTTCATCCGAAAAAGAACTCAATGAATTGAAGTCGAGATTTGTCTCTACGGCTTCCCATGAATTCAGGACGCCCCTGGCCACGATCTTATCTTCGGCTTCCATTATTCTCAAATACAACAAGGAAGAAGAGCAGGTCAATCGCGAAAAGCACATTGGTAAAATAAAAAATGCTGTCAACCATCTGACAGGACTGCTCAATGATTTTCTTTCTTTGAGTAAACTGGAAGAGGGTAGGGTAAACATCATGATTGAGCCTATGTATTTATCAGAATTGCTGCAAGAGATTGCGGAAGATTTATCAGGCATCAAAAAACCGGGCCAGGAAATTTGTTTTGATGGTCAAAATCAAATTGAATTACACACCGATAGAAACATTTTAAAAAATATACTTTTCAACATCATTTCCAACGCCATAAAATATTCAGAAGAAGACATTCACATCGTAGTAGAAGAAAAACAAAGTGAGGTTTCGATAGCCGTAAAAGATAGAGGCATTGGCATTCCGGGTGATGACCAAAAGCATTTGTTTACCCGTTTTTTCAGGGCTACCAATGTGGGCAATATCCAGGGTACGGGACTCGGCCTCAACATTGTGAAACGATACTGTGAATTGTTATCTGCTTCCATCGATATTTCCAGCGAATTTGGTGTTGGCACAACTGTAGAAATTACCATTCCTAAGCATACAAATTAAAAGAAGATGAAAAAAATACTGGTCATAGAAGACAACAACGACGTACGAGAAAACATAGCGGAGATACTGAGCCTTGCAGGTTATGAAGTTGAATCTGCTGAAAATGGTAAAGTGGGCCTTGTGAAAGTCAACCAATTCAAACCAGATTTGATTTTGTGTGATGTCATGATGCCCGAGCTCGATGGCTACGGCGTATTAAAAATATTGGCATCCAACCCTCAGTTTGCTACTGTACCCTTCATCTTCCTCACAGCTAAGTCTGAAAAAGTTGACCTCAGAAGAGGCATGTCTTTGGGCGCCAGCGATTACATTACCAAACCATTTGACGATGCAGATTTGTTGGAATCGATTGCCATTCGTTTGAAAAAAAGTGATCTCGTCACACCGGCCGAGAGCCACCACATGAAATCACTTGATGCCATACCTTCCAACTACTTCAATGAAAAACTCAAAACATTTTCTCAGGATTTTGAACTGCGCAGATTCAGAAAAAAAGATATCATTTTTGAAGAAGGCAACAACGCCCGTTACATCTATTTTTTGGATGAGGGAAAAGTCAGGGTTTTCCGTACCAACGAGTTTGGCAAGGAATTGACCACCCGCATCGTCAATGGCAGTGAGGTCCTTGGTTTTTTGGATGTGCTCAATAATAAGCCCTACTCCAAAAGCGCGCAAACCCTGGAAGACAGTTCCATCAGACTCATACCCATCAAAAATTTTATTGACCTCTTCTATACGGATCGCGATTTTGCATTGTCACTCATGAAACACCTTGCTGTGTACGCCACCATCCTCGAAAACGGATTGGTACACCAGGCATACAGCTCAGTGCGTAAAAAAGTAGCCAATGCCCTGATCCAGTGTTACGAGAAAAATGAGGCCAATCCAGTCATTTCTATGATGCGTGATGACCTCGCTTCCATTGCAGGAACCGCCAAAGAAACGGTTATCCGTACCCTCTCAGATTTCAAACACGAGGGCATCATCGACATCGAAGAAACAGACATTTTTATCAGCAACATCAATGCACTGATCAATATGCCGCAGTAA
>CALMWS010000213.1 GCA_937870795.1 uncultured Bacteroidota bacterium
GTAGCCTTGACATTTATCAATGAAAAGGACATGTTCGATTTTGCCCAAATTGAAGCCCTGATTGAGGCTACAGTCACCAAGGTTCCTGTGCCTGAAGATCTGGGTGAAGTACCGGTTTGGAAACCGGTCAGGCAACGCAGACCCATGGGTTCCAGGGGTGGAGGCAAAAAACCTGGTAGAAAACCAGGTGGAAAGAAAAAATAAGCCACCATATAAAATTTGCCACAGTAGTTTTAAGAATGGAGGGTTTTGGCAGTCACAAACCCTGAAATGTAGGTTTATACAGAATATTATTTTGAATAAAGGCGGTTAGAAAATTTAACCGTTTAGTTACCAATCTTTTATCGACGAAAATCGACATAATATTTTGTTGTTTTCTTTTTTTTGGAGGAAAATTCTGCTTACCTTTGCCCACGTTTTGCAAGACCCTTCGAAGATCATGAGCCAAAAACACTTTTTCCAATTCATTTTTGCCCTGTTTATCGCATTTTCAGCCTCTGCACAGGAACACGGCCACGCTCCGGAAAGCCATACAGCTGACACTATGGTGCATGCGCAGGGTACGGTTGACCACGCAGAACACGCTGAAGCTGCCGGTTCTCATGCTGAAGAAGGACATGCTCATGCAGAATACGATCCTGCAGGCACGGCCATTCACCACATCAGTGACGCCAATGTGTACAGCATCCTGGATTTTGTAAGAATTCCACTGCCTATGATTTTGTATGCACCCACAGAAGGATGGGATGTGTTTTTATCCAATAAATTTCACCCCGGCCACCACGAAGATGGCCACATGGCATATAAAAAATACGTAATGCACCATGGCAGTGTATTTCGCATTGCAGACTCGGCTTACACACAAGAAACAGCAGAAGTAGAAGGATTTACGCATAAGGTCGAAGAAAAGGATGGAAAGCCGGTAGATGTGTATTTTGCTACGATTGGAGGCATAGAATATAAATTGGATGCCAGAACAACTTTAGATGGGGGTGTTTTGGGAGGAGGCGTTACCCCTTTCCAGGATTACTCAATCACTAAAAATGTAATGTCGATGATCCTCGTGGCTCTGCTGCTTGGATTTTTCTTTATCAAAGCCTCAAAGGCATATAAAACCAATCCGGATAAAAGTCCTAAAGGTGTGCAAAACGTGCTTGAAACCATGTTTATGTACATCAGAGATGAAGTAGCTATTCCCTTTATTGGCAAAGACAAGTACATGAAGTATTTGCCATTGCTGATGAGTATCTTCTTTTTTGTTTTGGGTTTAAACCTTTTTGGTCAGGTGCCATTTTTGGGTAGTGTCAACGTTACGGGCAACTTGTCTGTGACCATGATCATTGCCCTCGTGGTATTTGTAATTGTCAATATCAATGGCAACAAACATTACTGGCAGCACATTTTCTGGATGCCGGGAGTACCGGTTCCTGTTAAAATATTGCTGGCAGGTGTTGAATTTATGTCTTTGTTCATCAAGCCACTGACCTTGATGCTGCGTTTGGCGGGCAACATTTCTGCCGGACACATTGCCATCCTGAGTTTCATTGGTTTGATCTTTATTTTTGGTAAATCAGGAGAAAGTATGTCGGGGGGTGCAATTGGTACGGCCATGGCCATTCCACTTACCTTGTTTATGATGGCTATAGAATTGATTGTAGCTTTTGTACAAGCCTTCGTATTTACCATTTTGACAGCTTCGTACATCGGCGCTGCCATTGAAGATGCGCACCATGGTGACGACCATGCACACGCACATCATTGATTTGAATAATAATTTTTAATTCATATAATTTTAAACAAATGACTGGAACATTAGCAGCAGTTGGAGCAGGATTGGCAGTGATTGGTGCCGGAATCGGTATTGGTCAGGTAGGTGGTAAAGCAATGGAAGCCATCGCACGTCAGCCAGAAGCATCAGGAGACATTCGTTCAGGTATGATCCTGATGGCTGCCTTCGTGGAAGGTGCCGCCCTGATTGCCATACTACTTTCAATCTTCGTAAAGTAATCTGGCGTCCAAGCAAGAAAAAACAGACCGGCGATGCGGTTGGCGGAGCGGTCTGTTTTCATTAAAAAAAACTAAAACAACAACATAACTATGTTTGTCTTATTAAGTTTCACTCCTTTTCAACCCACACCGGGTCTGGCCATTTGGTCGCTCCTGATCTTCGTTTTATTTTGGGTAATCATGGGCAAATTTGCCTTCAAGCCCATAGCAAGAGCATTGGAGCAAAGAGAATCAGACATACAAAATGCCCTGGATGCAGCCAAGAGTGCCAAAGAAGAAATGGCCAATCTGAAGGCGCAGAATGAAAAAATCATGGCAGAAGCCCGTGAAGAAAAGGCAAAGATTTTGCAAGAAGCCAAAGACATCAAAAACCAAACCATCAACGAGGCCAAAGAGAAGGCCAGAGAAGAGGCTTCCAAGATTGTGGCAGCTGCCAGAAATGATATAGAAAATCAGAAAAAAGCAGCCATCGCTGAAATCAAAACCCAGGTGGGAGGTATGGCCATCGAAATAGCAGAAAAACTGGTTCGCCAGCAATTAAAAGGCCAGGCTGACCACGAAGCTTACGTGAAAAAATTGGTTGACGAATTCAACTTAAACTAAGACCATGTCAGTAAACAGGATAGCCA
Source organism: uncultured Bacteroidota bacterium (assembly GCA_937870795.1). Classification (GTDB taxonomy): domain Bacteria; phylum Bacteroidota; class Bacteroidia; order Chitinophagales; family Saprospiraceae; genus JADKBO01. The sequence goes on from CALMWS010000213.1 coordinate 2,637, forward strand.
CCAGATATGCCAAATCATTGCTCGACTTAGCCGTTGAAAGCAATGTGCTGGAAGCCGTAAAAGGAGATGTGGAGGCATTTACCAAAATGGTGGAAAACAGAGATTTGCTGCTGTTGTTGAAAAGCCCCATCATCAATGCTACCAAGAAACAAGGCGTTTTTGATGCACTTTTTGGCAGCAAGTTCAACAAACTTACCAATGCGTTTTTCAACATCGTATTGAAAAAGGGTCGTGAAATGTATTTGCCTGAAATTGGCAAGGAGTTTATGACTCAATACAAAAAATTGATTGGACTAACTACCGTGACGTTGACCACAGCAACCCCGGTAGATGCCGGTAACCTGGCCGATTTCAAAACAAGACTTTTGGCTAGTAATGAAACGGCTAAGGATGTGGAAATTATTACCAAAACCGATCCTGAAATCATTGGTGGCTTTGTGCTTCAGATTGGCGATAAATTGTACGACAACAGCATTGCATACAAATTGAAACAGATCCGCAAAAGCGTGTCAAATAAAGACTATATCAAAGAAATTTAAATACAATAACTAAGTATAAAATTCATAAAGATGGTGGATGTAAAACCAGATGAAATATCAGCAATCCTCAAACAACAATTATCAGGATTCAAATCGCAGGCAGAACTTGAAGAAGTTGGTTCTGTACTTCAGGTAGGTGACGGTATTGCCAGGGTATATGGACTTACCAAGTCTCAAGCGGGAGAATTGGTTGAGTTTGAAAACGGTGTTCAGGCAATCGTATTGAACCTTGAAGAAGACAATGTGGGTGTGGTATTGTTGGGTCCCGGAGACGGAATCAAAGAAGGCTCTACGGTTCGAAGACTGGGTAGGATTGCATCCATCCAGGTTGGAGAAGGCTTTGTAGGTCGTGTTGTAAATCCACTTGGACAAGCCATTGATGGTAAAGGACCCATTGCCGGCACCAGGTATGAAATGCCATTGGAAAGAAAAGCACCAGGGGTAATCTACAGACAACCTGTAACCGAGCCTTTGCAAACCGGTATCAAAGCCATCGACTCTATGATTCCTATCGGTAGGGGTCAGCGGGAGTTGATCATTGGCGACCGTCAGACGGGCAAGACTGCAATTGCGGTTGACACCATCATCAACCAAAAAGAATTTTACGACAGGGGCGAACCTGTTTACTGTATCTATGTAGCCTCAGGTCAAAAAGCATCTACGGTGGCTCAGGTAGTAAAAACATTGGAAGACAACGGAGCGATGGCTTATACCATTGTAGTTTCAGCTACTGCTTCTGATCCTGCTCCACTTCAATTTTATGCACCATTTGCGGGCGCTGCCATCGGAGAATTTTTCAGGGATACAGGTCGTCCGGCTCTGATCATATATGATGATCTTTCCAAGCAGGCGGTTGCGTATCGGGAAGTATCACTTTTATTGAGACGTCCGCCCGGAAGGGAAGCGTACCCAGGTGATGTATTTTATCTTCACTCAAGATTGCTAGAAAGAGCTGCCAAGGTTATTGCCAACGACAGCATCGCTCAAAACATGAACGATTTGCCGGAGTCATTGAAAAAATCGGGCCTTGTAAAGGGAGGAGGTTCTTTGACCGCTCTTCCGATCATTGAAACACAGGCAGGTGACGTTTCGGCGTACATTCCTACCAACGTAATCTCGATTACGGATGGTCAGATATTTTTGGAATCCAACTTGTTCAACGCAGGTATTCGTCCTGCCATCAACGTAGGTATTTCGGTATCCAGGGTGGGTGGATCTGCGCAGATCAAATCCATGAAGAAGGTGGCAGGAACCCTGAAATTGGATCAGGCCCAGTACAGAGAATTGGAGGCGTTTGCAAAATTTGGATCTGACCTTGATGCTGCTACACAATCAATCCTTGAAAAAGGAAAGAGAAACGTAGAAATCCTTAAGCAACCACAATATTCTCCGGTTTCTGTTGAGAAGCAGGTAGCCATCATTTATCTGGGTACACAGGGCTTGTTGAAGGATGTGCCGGTTAACAAAATCCGACAGTTTGAAGATTCATACCTTGCATCGATGGAACAAAGATTTCCTCAGGTTTTGGAAAACTTTAGGAAAGGCAAGCTGGAAGATGCAGACTTGAATACCATTAAAGAACTTGCTGCAGAAGTAGCGGGTCAGTTTAAATAAGAAATAGACGGGTTTGGACCCTAAATTTTAAAGCAGAACATTCACATGAGTGGTAAATTAAAAGAAGTAAGGGAGCGGATCAAATCGGTAAACTCCACCCAGCAGATCACCAAAGCGATGAAGATGGTTTCTGCTGCCAAGTTGCGTAAAGCGCAGCAAGCCATTACCGAAATGCGCCCTTATGCCAACAGATTGGACAAGATGCTGAAAAATATTTTGTCTAACCTTGAGGGAGATGCTACTTCTTCCTTTGGCGTTGCTCGTGAAGTAAACCACGCCATAGTTGTAGTAGTTACTTCCAACCGTGGTCTTTGCGGTGCCTTCAACACCAACATCATCAAGGCAGCCATTGCTGCTATTGAAGGTGAATATGCCCCTTTGTTGAAAAAGGGAAATGTAAAGGTGTTGTGCATTGGTAAAAAAGGTTATGACATACTTCGCAAGCGGTATGGCATGAATGCGATGATTTCTGATTATGTAGAATTGTTTTCTGACCTAAGCTTTGACAATGTAGCCAGGGTTTCGCAGTATCTGATGGATCAGTTTTCAACCGGTGCTACAGATAAAGTGACTGCTTGTTATGGACATTTCAAAAACGCAGGTATTCAATATCCTACTACTGTTCAGTATTTGCCGGTTGAGAAGGTAGAGGTTGAAAAAACAGAACAAACCAAATCAAAGGCCGACTACATCTTTGAACCTGGAATGGAAGGACTATTGGAAGAGTTGATTCCAACCATCCTGCAAACCACCTTCCACAAATTCCTATTGGATACGCACGCTTCAGAACACGGAGCACGTATGACAGCCATGGACAAGGCATCTGAAAATGCCGAGGAACTCATGAAGGAACTCAAAATCAACTACAACAAAGCCAGGCAAGAAGCCATCACCAAAGAACTTTCTGAGATTGTGGGTGGTGCTGCGGCATTGGGCTAGGATAAAGATAAATATGAATGATAATTAGGGATGCTGTTTCAGTATCCCTTTTTTGTTTTCACCCTTGTTAAAGTTTTATGGCATATTCTTTTTCACCACAAGGTTCACAAAGTACCCACAAAGGACGCAGAGTAGCCTGGAGCCCATAGCGCCCTTAGTGGTTAAAAAACCAAACTCTTTTTCACCACAAAGTTCACAAAGAATTCACAAAGGACACAGAGTAGTAGCCTGAGGCCCATAGTGTCCTTAGTGGTAAGAAAACCAAACCCTTTTTCACCACAAGGTTCACAAAGTGTCCACAAAGGACGCAGAGTAGCCTAGAGCCCATAATGGTAAAATCCATCTTCACAATTATAAAAACCCGTTGATCATTCTTTTAACGCCATCTTGAAAAAGTACGCTGTTAAAGTTTATGAGCATGCCCAGTTTGCAGCCGGATAGTTTGAGATAGGTTAAAATTTGAGCCAGGTGCAAATTATTGATAGCATCAACCGCTTTGGTTTTAGCTTACTCCTCTTTCAGTACTGCTGCGGCGTGTTGTGCAGCTCTGGCAGTAATGGCCATGTAGGTGAGTGATGGATTTTGAGTAGAAGTTGAGGTCATGCAGGCACCATCAGTGACATATACATTGGGACAGTCATGTAGCTGATTCCATTGATTGGTAACGGAAGTTTTGGGGTCTTTTCCCATTCGTGCACCTCCCATTTCATGAATATCGAGTCCGGGATTTTGATGGCTGTCTGAGGTTTCAATGTTTTGGAAGCCCGCTTTGATAAACATGGATTTAATCTCAGTGAAAAAATCCTGGATCATGGCTTCATCATTGTCATCGTAATCTATGTTGATGTTGAGTTGTGGTACGCCCCACTTGTCTTTCAATTGGGGGTGCAGGCTTACAAAATTGCTTGCTTTGGGCAGCGTCTCTCCCATCATTTGAGCCCCCGCCATCCACGGCCCGTAATTTTTTTCTTTCAACAAAGAACGCACAAGCGCATCACCCATAGGAGTAGTATCGGTGATCAAAGGACGGTACATGTAAAAATCGATGGCATAGCCCCGTTTAAAGTTTTCGGAGGCGTGGGTGACGTTTTTAAACCTTGGCATGTAAATACCCGAGGGTTTTCTTCCTTCAGTTGCCATTTTTTCAAAGCCCGGAAATACGGCAGATGCCCTTGCCCGATAATTGTGAAATGCAACATATTTGCCAAGGGTACCACTATCGTTGCCCAGCCCGTTGTGGAATCGATTGGAGGTAGAATTTAACAGGATCAAATTGGTGTTGAGCGTTCCCGCATTTACAAAAATCACCTTGGCCTGATAAAATTCTTTCTCTCCTGAAATGGCGTCAATGACGTATACACCGGATGCTTTTTTTTGAGCTTCATCATAGGCAATAGAAATCACAACCTTGTTGGATTTTAGTGTGAGGTTTCCGGTCTTCTGCGCCCAGGGAATGGTCGAGGAATTGGCACTAAAGTAGCCACCAAATGGGCAGCCTCTTTCACATTGCAGTCGGGTAAGACACTGCCCGCGACCTTGCTGGAGATGTATGGGTTGCGGCTGGGTAAGGTGTGCGCATCTCGCCCTGATCACATGTCTATCACTGTAGTGCTGTTGAATGCTGACTCTGAAATGATCTTCAAGGCAGTTTAAATCAAAAGAGGGTAGAAACTCTCCATCCGGCAAAACATCAAGCCCATCTTTATTACCGGAGATCCCTACGAATTTTTCTACGTGAGCGTAGTAGGGCGCCAAATCGTTGTACGAAATCGGCCAGGGAACAGCAAATTGATCGCGAGCAGGTCCATCAAAATCATATTGACTCCATCGCTGGGTTTGCCTTGCCCACATCAGAGATTTGCCACCTACCTGATAACCGCGTATCCAATCATAGGGTTTTTGCTGAACATAAGGATGCTCATCGTCTTTGACAAAAAAATGAGTTGTATCTTCTCTAAATGCATAACATTTGGAAGCAATTGGGTTGGCAGTTTTTTCCTCGTGCCCCAGTCTGTTTCGGTGTTGGAGCTCCCACGGATACAAGTTGGCGGTTGGGTAATCTTTTATATGTTCCACATTTTTACCGCGTTCAATCAACAGGGTTTTGAAACCTGCTTCGCAAAATTCTTTAGCGGCCCAGCCCCCGCTCATGCCGGCCCCTATGACAATGGCATCAAAGGTATTATGGCTCATCTTGGTAATGTTGTTACGAGTTCAGTGGGAATACACGCTTTGTATCTCGCCGGAGCCATTTCATACATTTTATATTTTCGCAAATAGTCTTCAGTGGTGGTAAGGCTATGCAACAACTCTTTTTTAAACAAAGCGATGGTTTTACTTTCTGCTCCGTGGGCTTTTTCATTTTGACTCCATGAGATAACCATTTTTAATTTCTCTTTTTCGGTACAAGACAAAAATGGTTTGTGGTATTCCAACCGGGCTTTTTTATCAATACTTTTCAATCCTTCAAAAAAAATTTCAATTTCTGTTTCAGCATAACAAAAATCAATCAGTTGCATGGCAACTGGAGCGAGGGCAATGCTTTCCCAACCTTTGACTTTTTGAATGGGTAAAATTGTGTACGCCAGTGACTCCAATAGTTGCTGTTGGTGGGATGACAATTTAATTCTGTCAAACCGGATCATTGCCCATGCCTGACTTTCTTTTTCGCAACTTAACAAGGTTGAGCCTGCCAGACTGAAAAAAATTATGGATTTGACAGCAGATCTTCTTTTCATTTTTTTTCAGTAACAAGATCGATCAAAGCTGTGTAAACGGATAAGGTGCCTTTGTCCATTCGTGTCCATATAGGTCGGATCTTACCCTTGCGTGCACTGATGTCGTTGTAATCACCAAAAAAGATGTGTTTTTCTGGTAAAAAGGGAGACGTGCTTATCTTTTTATCTTCTATGTTATGCCCTCCATTTTTTGACCATGCCAGATACACATCCGTATCGTTGGTACTGTAATTCCTTCGGTCATAAAACACCCAAAACAAATAACCTGTAGAAGGGTCAATATCCATTGCGGAAAAAAACTGATGGGTTTTTTCTTTGTCAGTATTTACTTTAATGGGAGCTGACCAGGTGACACCTTTGTCTGAAGAGCGAATCAACCAGATATCTGTATTGTCTGTGCCGTTGCGTTGATCCGACCAACTGACATAGAGACTGCCACGATGGGGTCCGTTGCTGTAATCGGTTTTAATAACGGGCATGCCATTGCAGCGCGTAATACCGGGAATATCAAACGCCCAACCACCGGGCTGCTCAGCAATTACACGGTCTTCCTGCAACCAGGTTTTACCTCCATCTGTGGATACATCCAGGTAAATTTTTTCATTGTAAGCCCAAACTACATAATAGCTGCCATCAACACCCGCAACCGGAACGGCACCTTCGGTTGTTTCGTCATCGTCAAGGCAATCACCTTCCCACTGGGACACTACTACTGCTGGTGACCATGTCTTGCCCTGATCAAACGAAGAAGAGAATAGTATTCTCGATTTGTTATTTTCTTCTTTGCTACCGTATTCATCAAATTCGGTCCACGACATCAACAAAGCATTGTCAGCTGGATTAACTGCAAGCCAATGTTTGTCGTGATCTTTTTTCTGATCGGAAGGAGGGAAGCTGCCATCAGAAAAATTCTCTCCATCCAATGATGTTTGGACCACAATCCGATCCAAAAATTCTTCACTGGAATAGGCCCTGCCTTTAGGGTTGGAAAGATGGGCGTAATGGATGGCTCCTTTTTGGTCAAACATTACCACCGGATCTCCGTATACACCAAAACTGCTTTTGAGTCTCGATGTTTTCCAGGTGGAACCTCCATCATGTGAAACATACAAATTATCTAGCACAGCACCAGCCACAACAAAATTCGGGTCGACAGGAGAAATCGAAATAGAAGGTTCACAGGGTCCTACAAAACCACTGCCTGTCTGAATTTTGATATTGGCAATGTTTGCAGGTATTTCATATTCAACGGTAGACAACATTCGGCGTGTACAAGAAGATAAAATGACAATGAGGAGCAGACCAACGGCACGAATGACAAGAAGAAAAAATCTCATTGTTTTTTATATTTCTCTATGGCCTCTTTTATTTTTTCTCTTCTGTTTTCAGGACTTGGATGGGTGCTCTGGAATTCCGGGACGCGTTGTCCGCCAGAAGCTTCTTCAAGTATGTCCATTACGCCAATTAATTGTGTGGGATCATAACCAGCCTCTATCATTAACCGCACCCCGAAGTCGTCTGATTCCAATTCCTGATCTCTGCCATACTTCATGCTTGAATATTGGCCAACCATATTGGCCACCTGTGTCAGGGCCTGGTCGCCACCTGTGCCAATCATAACGCTTTGAATCAAGCCCTGAATAAATCCCTGGCTGGCACTTCTTTCAGCACCGTGCCTGTGAATAACGTGGCCAATCTCATGCCCCATAACTCCGGCAAGTTGATCTTCATTTTTAAGTTTTGAAAAAAGAGCAGCCGTAATAAAACACTGGCCACCAGGTAGAGCAAATGCATTGACTACCTGATTGTCGGCTAAGAGATGAAAATCCCAGGGATATCCGGTTTTAGCGGCGATGGTAGATGTTACCAATTTGCGCCCTACCTGATCAAGATAGTCCTGTGCCCTCTGATCAGGATGTAAGCCGCCGTACTCCTGAGCCATTTGTGGAGCTGCCTGCAAGCCGAGCTGGATTTCTTCATCGGTATTCCATTGCACCCTTTGCTCTTCTCCGGTAATAGGGTTGGTCTGGGTGCTGGTATAATATTTAAAAGCCTGAAACAAAGCCATGCCCAGGCCAATGATCAAAAACATTTTAAATCTGCCGGTGCCCATACCACGCCCTTCTCTGCTATAAGGATCGCCTGTGCCACCGTAATATCTTCTGTAATCTGCCATGATGATCTGAGGTTTTGGTTACATAAAAAATTCAGAGGCTATACCTATGAGTGTAAACACAAAGGCTACCCTTATGGAATAGTCGATATCCGGTATGACTTTTACAAAATAGCAATAAATCAACACCGGAATTGAGCTAAGTGCCAGTAACACTACAACAGTTACCAGACCCAGAAGCAGGGCAAACAAGTAGCCGGAGAAGGTAATGCCATCTCCCGCTCCGGTGACGAGGAAATATACCATGGTGAGGAACATAAATCCCAACATGCCCCAGCTACTTTTATCCATTCTAAAATCCATGCCTGTATATTTTATCAGTGATTGGTTTGTACGTTTGTGTATTTATTGCGCATAAAGTACAAGATGCCAAATGCGATGACCAGGATGGCAGGAAACCACGCAATGTTGTCTAAGGTTGCTTGTCCTGCCACAAGATCTGCTACTTCCCCTTTAAGCCCGGATGCAACTGCTTTGGCTCTTTCCGTATCCATCCATCGGCCAATGATGGGTTGACAAATGGAGAGACCAACCATGCCTACTCCACCAATCAAAGACATGCCAAGGGCTCCTGTTTTAGGTAGGTAAACGGCAACGAAAGAGATCATATTGGGCCAGAAGTAACATACACCTATGGCAAACATTATGGCTGCAACATAGACCATACCACCGGTAGCTGTGCTGAGCATGTAAATGGCTATCAAAGCAATGATGGATGAAATCCACAACACACCTGGTATGTTGAGTCTGTGAATGACGGGGCCTGCAAAATACCGCCCAACCGCCATTAAGCCGGTAACCAAAAACAAGATGAGCAAGGGTTGTGCTCCGGTGTTGCCTAAAATTCTTTCTACCCATGATTGTGTTCCTAATTCGGTAGTGGCAGTGAGCACCATACAAAACAGCATAAACCAGTATAAGGGAGAGGTGAAAATGGCTTTAATATTACTTGATGTGCTGGCTTTGTCCATTTCATTTGCTGTTTTGGGGAATGTCTGTCCCCAGAAAAGAAAGCCATAAATGGCAAGAGGTATGTACATAACAGCCAACTTAATCTGCCAGGTACCATCCATAGCTGTTATAAAATAAGCCACCAATGATCCCAGTGCAAGTCCTCCGGGAAACCAAACATGAAACTTGTTGAGCATCGTAGCCTTGTTTTCTTCGTACATATCGGCGATCATGGGGTTATAAGCTGCTTCAACCATTCCATTGCCAAAACTGATAAAGAAAGTTGAGAAAAACAATGGAAGGAAACTTCCGGACAAAATAGAAAATGTAATGCCTATAAAATGACATGCAAATGCTACCCAACCAAGTTTTTTGGGACCTAATGAATTGTATAAAGGCCCTCCTATGAGGGTGGCAATCGGAAATCCAAAAGCTCCCATGAATTGAATCCAACCCAATTGGGTATCCGACATGTTCATATCTTTTGAGAGATTGTTCATAATCCCCGCTCTGATTGCAAAAGCAAACGAGGTGGTGATGAGTGCAAAACAACTTGCTATGAATAATCGATTTTTATTTACTTCTGTCATAATGGTAATAGTGTGTGTGGTTTGATTGAATTTTATCAAAAATAGAATTTTATTTAACTATCCATACCCTAATCAAAAAATTAAATTTCGCACATTTTAATTTTGCCATTCAGAAAGACCCTTCACAAACAATCAAAAGCCAATTCGGTACTGAGTTTCAGTACAATGTTTTGTGACTATACAGTTGAAAGCAACAGTTCCAAATAATAATACGAAAAAATCCTATTTTCAATTTTTTGTTTGATCCAGGTCTTGGCCTTCATAAAAGGAGGTTGGCTTTTCTGTCAGCCATTTGGTGACATAAGCTATCTGACCCGTATGGTAGGAAAAATGTTCGATTACATGGATTAAAATGCTGATACCCGATTCGCGGTAGCATTGTACAGTATGCTCATTGAGCAAATTTTGTTCAGTGATATTGTCAAAACAGGCCATGAGATCCCCGGAAAGTGAATGTAATCGGGCTTTGAGTTGCGCTTTATCCATCACAGTGTCATGGTCAAACTCCTGTTGTCGCTGTCTGTGATCGGCATGATCTGCAAAGGTTGAAAGAATCCATTGGCGGGCATTTCCCTCCAAATGAAGGATCAGGTTTCCTATGGCATTGGTATGCGTGTGGAATTTATGCCATACCTGCTCCGTTGTCAGCATGTCGAGGCATTTGAAGATGCGAGGTATGTTTTCATCCAGGATCCTTACTTTGGCTTGAATGATTATGAGATCTCTCCACGAAGGAAGTATTTGCATAAAAACGATTGAATTGTTAACGATAGGGATATTCTCTAACAGCAGTCAAACGCCACAATTGATTATCTTAGCCCAAAATTAAGGATTAAATGTTAACAAAACTGGGTGTTGTGGGAGCAGGTTCGATGGGCAGTGGTATTGCCCAACTGGCTGCCATGGCAGGTTCCGATGTTGTTCTGGCAGATGTAAACCAAACTGCCCTTGACCTGGCGAAGGCAAAATTGAGTGAGCAGTTGGGGAAGTTGCTGGAAAAAGGCAAAATAGATGCTTCACAACTTAATGCCACTTTTGGGAGATTGCACTTTACAACAGAATTGAGTGCTTTTGCTGACAGAGAAATAGTCATTGAAGCCATTGTAGAGGATTTGGATGTAAAAAACCAGTTGTTTGCCAGCATCGAAGCCGTAGTTGCTCCAACAACAATTCTTGCTTCAAACACCTCCAGTTTATCCATTACTGCAATGGCTGCCAGGTTGAAAAAACCGGATCGTTTTATAGGCATCCATTTTTTTAACCCCGCTCCCGTTATGAAACTGGTAGAAGTGGTGCCTGCAATCCAAACCGATGCTGATGTGGTGGATGCATGTATGAAACAAATGGAATACTGGCAAAAAATTGCAGTTAAGGCAAAAGACAGTCCTGGCTTTATTGTCAACAAAGTGGCCAGACCCTATTATGGAGAAGCCATCAGAATGATGGAAGAAGGAGTGGCGAGCAAAGAAGAAATTGATTTTGCCATGACAGCAGCCGGTTTTAAAATGGGCCCCTTTGCCCTGATGGACTTTATAGGTCACGATGTCAATTTTGCAGTAACACAATCGGTCTGGCAATCATTTTGGTACGATGACCGTTATAAACCTTCGTTCACTCAAAAAAAATTGGTTGAGGCGGGGTATTTGGGAAAAAAGTCGGGAAGGGGTTTTTATGATTACAGATCGAAAGAGACCTTAGTTGTCAATACAGAAGTTGATGAAACCCTGGCCAGCTATATCTTTAAACGCATACTGGTCATGCTCATCAATGAAGCCGCAGATACAGTGCAGACTGGCATTTGTTCGGAACAGGATGTTGAATTGGCCATGTTGTATGGCACCAACTATCCAAAAGGATTGCTGCAGTGGGCTGGAGAAATTGGCCTTGAAGAAGTGATTTATCAATTGGATGGATTGTATGACAGATACCACGAAGCCAGGTACAGGGTATCACCTTATTTGCGCGATCGGGTTTCAATATTATAGCATGGATGCGCAAACAATTGTAAAAGAAAAGATGTATGCCAACGATCCATTCAGTCAGTGGCTGGGCATAGAAATTGTTGAAGTTTCCGCCGGTCACTGTGCACTGACAATGGTGGTCAGAAAGGATATGACCAATGGCTTTGGCATAGCGCATGGGGGCATTAGCTATTCGTTGGCTGATAGTGCATTGGCTTTTGCCAGCAATGGCCACGGTAACTTTGCTGTGTCTGTTGAGACCTCAATTTCACATATCAAAGCCGTAAAGGAGGGGGATCGGTTGAAGGCCATTGCCAGAGAGGTTTCGGCTTCAAAGAGAATGGGGCACTATGAAGTTAACATCTTTAATCAGAAAGAAGAATTGGTAGCCTGGTTTAAAGGCACCGTTTATAAAAAAGAAGAAATATGGAAGTAAGTCAGCGATCCGGTTATGTTGTGATCATGGCGGGAGGGGTGGGTTCTCGATTTTGGCCTGCCAGTACCGATGAAAAACCCAAACAATTTCTGGACATTCTGGGGGTAGGCAAATCACTGCTTAGAATGACCTATGAAAGGTGTCTTCAATTTGTTGACAGGGATAAAATAATTGTGATTACCAATTCACGGTATTTTGGCCTGGTAAAAAATGAAATTCCGGAAATAGAAGACAGACAAATTTTATTGGAACCTTCGCGAAACAATACAGCGCCCTGTTTGGCCTATGCATGTTTGAGGATTCGGGCAATGGACGAAAATGCAGTATTTGCTGTTCTGCCTTCAGATCATGTCATTTTAAAGGAGGATCAATTTGCTGAATTAATGCAGAAAGCCGTTCAATATGCAGCATCCCATGAAGCCATTGTGACCCTGGGCATTAAACCTACTCGCCCTGATACAGGTTATGGTTATATACAAACCATTCCTTCAGACCGATATCCTCTGGCCGTAAAAGCATTTGTAGAAAAACCCGATAAGTCCACGGCTGAATCCTACCTTGCAAGTGGACAATACCTTTGGAATGCAGGGATATTTATTTGGAGTACCCAAACCTTGTTGGAAGCATTTCGCAAATATGAGGCTTCCATCATCGACATCCTCAACGCACAACCGGGTGTATACAACACAGCCGGCGAGCAAGCCTATATTGATGCTGTATACCCTGCTACCAAAAACATATCCATCGACTTTGCTGTTCTTGAAAAGGCTGACAATGTTTTTTCTATACCCGCCGACATAGGCTGGAGTGACCTTGGCACCTGGGCCAGTCTGTTTGATTATCAGCAAAAAGACGAAGAAGGAAATGTAATTCAGGGCCAGGGCACAGTTAATACATCTGAAGTAAATGACAGTCTGATCAGAATTCAAGGTAAAAAAAAGGCCATTATCAGAGGACTGAATGACTACATAGTGGTAGATGAAGAAGATGCCTTATTGATTTATCCCAAGCGTTGTGAACAAGACATTAAAAATGCAGTAAACCAACTGTTGTCAAAATAACAATACCATGAAAAGACCGATCTTATTGGCATTGGTTGCCTTCACATTGTCAATGGGAATTAAACCATCCCTACAAGTAGAACCTCAATCGGATCCTGAAATCCATTACAACCTATATTGTGCATCTTGCCATGGCAGGAGGTTGGAATCTTTTAAATCGAGGGTCTGGACAGTAGGTAAAAATCCGGCTTCCATCAATACCGTCATAAGACAGGGATCAGCCGATAAAGCTATGCCGGCTTTCGCTCAACTATTAACAGAAGATCAAACCACTGCTTTGGCGAAGTTTATTTTGGAACAAAGTCAAATCCCTATGGAAAATGAAAGTGGTGATGAACTTTACTCCAGCGCAGAATTTAAAATGGCGGCCGAAGTTGTTTTCACTGAGGCACAAGTACCCTGGAGTATTACCCCTTTGCCTGATTCCTCGTTGCTGATTACCGATAGGGATGGCCAGCTCTTCTGTAGAAAACAAGATGGAAAAACAGAAGAAATAAGTGGATTACCAGCGGTACACAACAAAGGGCAGGGCGGTCTGCTCGATTTGTGTTTACATCCTGATTTTAGTAACAACCACCAGGTATATTTTAGCTATTCAAAACCGGTTGAATCAGAGGGTAAAAAAATGTCGACCACGGCTGTATGTAGGGCTGTGCTCAGAGGGCAGAGCCTGGAGGAGATAACGGAAATATTTGAAGCAAAACCTTATTTTTCTACCAACCATCACTATGGCAGCAGGCTCGCTTTCGACAATGATGGATTTTTGTACATTTCCGTAGGTGACAGGGGCAAGGAAAATGAAAACCCTCAAAACCTGTTAAGTGATTGTGGCAAGGTACACCGATTGAACCCGGATGGATCAATACCCACAGACAATCCTTTTTACAATCAAGCCAACGCCAATAAAAGCATCTTTACCTATGGTCACAGAAATCCACAAGGCATGGCCTTTAATGTTGCACAAGACAGGATTTGGGTTAATGAACATGGCCCCAGAGGCGGAGACGAAGTTAACATATTGAACGCAGGTGCCAACTATGGCTGGCCACTTACGTGTTATGGTATTAACTATGATGGAACAACAATTACCAATGACAAGACAAAGGAAGGAATCAGCAATCCGGAAGTAGTTTGGGTGCCATCTATTGCTCCCTG
>CALMWS010000214.1 GCA_937870795.1 uncultured Bacteroidota bacterium
TTGACCCATGGTGTAACGGTAGCACTACAGATTTTGGTTCTGTCTGTTAAGGTTCGAATCCTTATGGGTCAACAAAAACCCTGGTTGAAAAGCCGGGGTTTTTTATTTTATGTTAGGCCTGGGCTTTTCTATACAGGTAAAAAGCAATCATGGAAAAAACGATGTTGGGCAGCCATACACCTAGGCCCGGGTGCAGGTCGAGATTGGAGGCAAAAGTCACCGTAAATTTAGAAAGGATTACAAATACTGAGCCTAGAATAACTCCTGAAGCCAGGTGAAGGCCCATACCACCTCTAACTTTTCGTGAAGCAATGGTGACTCCAATAAAAGTAAGAATGATGATGGTAAATGGATCCGCACTTCTTCGATAAAGTTCTATGATGTATTTTTTTGCAGTGTCCAGGCCTTTGCCTTTTTCATCATTGATAAACTTTCTGAGTTCAGTGGTGGTGAGCATTTCCATTTGTTTGGAGTAACGCACAAAATCGTCAGGACCAAAGGGAAGTAAAGTGTCTTTGGTTATTTCTCTTTTGATAACAAGGTTTTCATTCAGCCCATTGATGGCGTGCTCTTCATAATCGTTCATCCGCCATTTGCCCGATTCTTTGATAAATTTGAGGTTATCGGATTTTAGCATATACACCAATTGCCCATTTTTAAATCGTTCGAGTCTAAAATTTCTTGCTGAGCTGTCTCTTGAAGAAAAGAGTCTGAAATACGCTTTTTCATTAGGTCTGGTATAAAAATGGATATCTGATGAAAGTGTTTGTTTGGCACCGCGTCGGATGTACTGACTTTCAAATTCGTTTTTGATTCTGGAGCTATTGGGTATTACATAGTTGTTGCCAATCCAAAGCAGCACCGCAATGATGAAACCCGCCATGACAAAGGGACGGAGCATGCGGTTGTAACTTATCCCTGCACTAAGGGTGGCAATGATTTCAGAATCCCTTGCCAAACGACTTGTAAAAAAGATAACTGCCAGGAGGGCAAAGAGGGGCCATAGCAAGCCATTGATCCAGGGTATAAAATTGAGGTAGTAGGTGAGAAAGACGTCTTTTAGTTTGACCTCATCGCTGAGGAATTTGTCGACATTCTCAAAAAAATTGATAGCAACCGCGATCATGGTAATGAGTACCATGGTAAAGAAAAAAGTAGACAGGTATTTCTTTATGACGTACCTGTCGAAGATTCCCAAAAAGCGGTAAAGTTTCATATAGACACAAAGATAATAAACAGTGGCTGCTAACAATAAAAAAGGCCTGCCCCTATCGACAAGCCCATTTTATAAAACAAAAACCAGGTATTTTTTAAGCAGTACACCTGCCTTTATTCATCAGTTTGTTTTGATCACTGTTTTGGTGAATTGTTTACCGGCGTATTCGACATTGAAGTTGTAGCTCGCTGTAGGCAATTGACTCAAGTCAATTTCAGTGATGCCGTTGGTGCTGATTGATTGGTTTAATACTTGTTTACCACTCAAATCATAGATAACTGCATTGACTTCCTGTGAATTGTCAAGAAAAGGAGTACTCATATTGACATACACTTTGTTTGCAGTTGGATTTGGGTAGAAAGACAATGAGATGGCATTAGAGTCATCAAACCTAACCGATCTGACTTCTGAATAGTCGAATTCACCATCCAAATCTACCATTTTGAGTCTGTAATAATAGATGCTTTGCAGGCTTCTTGCTGTAGGAAGTTCTCTGTCAATAAACTGGTATTTGGTATTCCAGTTTGTGTTTCCTTTAGCATTTACAGTAGCAACATAGTTGAAGTTGATTCCATCTTCACTTCTTTCAACTTCGTAGTGGGAAGCATTGATTTCAGATGAAGACTGCCACTTAAGATCTGAAGCCCTTTCATCTGCAAATCTGTCAGCTGTAAAATCAGAAAGTTTGATGGGAAGTGGAATCGCATTTGCCTGGTTTACCGGAGGTCCGGAGCGGTCAAAGTTATCCAGCTCAACATAATTGGTAAAGTCGTTGAGAATGGTAAAATTGCCTGTAGTACCTGGAGCATTGGTTGTAGTCCATGAGAAAGTCATCAATGGATATTCATTGCCGGCAACCCAGTTGACGGTTTGGAAAACCACATGGCCATACTCAGTTGCACCTCCACCTGGCACTGCTGTGATGTTATAGAAAAATGTTGGATTGCTAATGGTTGTGTTAGAAGGCAAGTTAATGATAAAATTAGTTGCACTAAAAACAGTGTAGTTGTTCGTTGGGATGATACTTACCTGGATTTTTCCATTCGGTAATTGTTTGATGGTGTAAGGCGCTGTACCATCGCCCTGAGCAAAAACGCTCATAACCAACATCGCAAAAAATAGAGTAAAAATATTTCTCATTTCTAGATATTATTTTTAGAATTAATTGTGTCTTGAAATAGTTGCATTTTGGTTTGTTCCTCCAATGTTCTGGAGAATGATAACACGGTCATTACCACCAAGGTTGTATTTGACCTGACCATTTAAGTTGACATCCTCTTTAAGATAACCGCTTACTGTAGCGTTTTGATTGGTTCCACCAATTGCGGTTAAGATCAATACTCTATCATTGCCTCCAAGGTTGTATTTTACCAAACCATCCTGATTGATATCACCTTCCCACATTCCCCATGCATTTAAGTTATTAGGACCATTGGGTGTATTCTCCAATAATTTGAGCGGTACATTGGTGGTGATGGCTGTATTTCTGTAAATCTGGGTTGTATCGTTTCTAATATCCAAAAGTGTTGGAGTTGTAACATTGATGCCCGGATTTTTTGTTCTTATCATTAAGTGATTCCTATGGTGGAGCGCTACTACAGAAGTAGGAAATCCGTTTTCAATGGTTGGCATTGAAGTACCGTCGGTTCCAACAATGGTTCCATCTTTTTTAATGAAAGCACTTGCCCTATTTGTAGTTGCCACTGTTGGAGCAGCTGGATCTCTCAATTCAAGCATAACCCAATCAACGATGTCAGGGTTTGCCAGGAAAAATCCGGCAGAGACAGATGCCGGTTGTGCATTAAATGGAGCAGCATTATATGGGGATGTCAATGCAGAAGTTTCAAGCCAGTTTGTACCAGTAGGTGCATTAAGCAAGGTATTCATTTCATTTGTAGCTGTGTTATAGCTTGCAGACAAAATAGCTCTGAAGTTTACTTTGCCGTAGAAATTGGTACCAGTAAAATCAGCAACTGCATCGTCTGTTGATCCGGTCACAGTAGAAGTGCCGTTGGTTGCTGCTGCAGCATAAGACCAGGAAGTTGCATCGTAAACCGCACCTTTGATTAAAGATGGTGTACCATTGGCATCACCTGAGGCATAGGTACCAATGAGGGTATTGCTATAGCCTGTAAAGCCTGTAGCATCGATATCCCAATACCTTGCGATAAAAGACTCTGCTGATGCCGGTTTGCTCGGATGAACAACATTGTTAACTTTTGATTTCAGGTTTCCACCAACGGTTGTTCCTGAAAATGATGTTTCCAAAGGTGTATAATTTGAAGCATCTCCAACAGGAAAAGTGAAAGGCTGATTTGTATAAACTGCATCGGCAAGGTTCTTTTGAACCACACCTGTGCCCGCTGTTACTACATACTCATCTGCATCATGGCCGGTAGCTGTAGCAGCTGAACCGAGTACCAGGTTGTTGTTGCCCAACAACAGCTTGCTGCTTCCTGCAGAGCCAAAATCCAGGTTTCCGGATACGCTTGCTACATCTGTCAGTGTAACGGTTGAACCGGTTTTTGAAATCTCAAGATTTGAAATGGAAGCACCATTAGATTTAAAGTTACTATTGGCAGCACCACTAAATTTTACCTTTGAACCCGACTGAGTTGTCAAAGTTGCATTGTTGGTAAGATGGCCCTGAACCTCAAGAATACCTGTTCCTTCTACGGCTATGGTACCAGCTCCGTTGTTGGTCACATCAGATTCCACAAACAAGGTGGCTCCGTTTTTAATCGTAATGGTGGCACCGTCGTTGACCAATTGGGCAAATGACAAAGAAGCCATCATTGATAACATTACTGCTAAGGTGATTTTCCTCATTTAAATATGAATTTTGTCTTTTTCAACGTAAATATAATTGCTTTTCCCTACTGCAACCAAAAAAAATTAGTAAAATGGTGAAATTGATGAGTAAATGGTAGTTATTACCATTTGAAGTGTATTCAATATTTTACTAAAAATATTCATTATCAATGCCTTAAGATCATATTTTGGTTATCAATAATATGTGCATTTCTCTCCTGAAATGCATCCAATGAATAAGCCGAAAACCTTAGTTTTGTGACTTAAATAGATGACAAATTTCATGCCCCTTTCCCCTACCATACGTGCCATCAAGCCTGATGACAACCTTATGTTGGCTCAAATCATCCGGACTTCATTGGCTGAGTTTGGCGCCAACAAGCCCGGTACCGTTTATTTTGATCCCACCACCGATGCCTTGTATGAGCTGTTTCAGACCCCGGGTAGCGACTATTTTGTGGCAGAAGCAGATGGCAATTTGCTGGGTGGTGCAGGTCTTTTTCCAACAGCTGGTCTACCCGATGGTGTAGCTGAACTGGTAAAGATGTACCTGAAATCGGATGCACGGGGTAAAGGTTATGGCAGGCTCCTGGTAAATAAGGTAGAAGAAACGGCCAAAGAGATGGGCTATACCGCCCTTTACCTGGAAAGTATGCCAGAGTTGATCAACGCACTTTCCATGTACGAAAAGATGGGCTACCATTACCTCGAGGGGCCTATGGGCAACTCAGGACACACCGGCTGCGGGCTGTGGATGTACAAAGAAATCTGAATCCAAATCTATAGAAAAATAATGGCAGATGATCTGTGCCATTGACCTCATATTCTGCATTAATGTCTGGATCTGCTTACCATAAGGTTTCATCCAAAACATAAATATTGCCTCGAAATTTGATTAGCCTTATTAAATGTAGTCATTTGACTACAAGTCGCTTCGATCCTAAAAAAGAAAGAGTAATCAGTCATTTCAATCTGGTTAACCCTTCCACCAAATCCTCTTAATCAGTAAATTTTGATTTATGACTAACTAATTAATTGTAGGGTTCCACTTCCGAAAGCCAAAATACCAGGATCATTTATTTCTATCCGGCCTCAAACTTCTTACCACTGCACCTGCCTGCCACATTTCTGAATTGCGAAGTTCATTGAGTTCCACTTCCAATTTTTGCCTGTAGTCGGGCTGTGAATTGGAATCGATGGATCGTTGTGCCTCATTTCCAGATGCTACACTATCATAAAGTTCGGAAAAAACTGGTGCTACCGCATCTCTGAATTTATGTCTCCAGTCCAACGCGCCTCTTTGTGCAGTGGTGCTGCAGTTGGCGTACATCCAGTCCATACCATTTTCTGCTACCAGGGGCATAAGTGATTCAGTAAGTTCTTCAACGGTTTCATTAAAAGCTTCTGAAGGAGAATGTCCTCGTTTGCGCAATTCGTTGTATTGGGCTTCAAATAAACCCTGGATGGCTCCCATGAGGCTGCCGCGTTCACCGGTGAGGTCGCTGTACACTTCTTTTCTAAAATCGGTTTCAAAAAGATATCCCGAACCCACACCTATGCCCAGGGCTATTACTCTATCTTTGGCTCTGCCGGTGGCATCCTGGTAGATGGCAAAACTTGAGTTTAACCCTTTGCCTGCGAGAAAAAGCCTTCGAAGACTGGTACCCGAGCCCTTTGGGGCTACCAAAATAACATCGATATCAACGGGAGGAACAATGCCTGTACGGTCTGCATAGGTAACACCAAAGCCATGTGAAAAATAAAGTGCTTTTCCTACGGTGAGGTAAGGCTTAATCTCGGGCCAAACGGCTATTTGTGCAGCATCTGACAAGAGGTATTGAATGATGGTAGCTTTGCTGGCAGCTTCGGTAATTTCAAAGAGGCTTTCACCCTCCACCCATCCATCGTTGATGGCTTTCTGCCAGGTAGGAGAATCTTTCCTCTGGCCTATGATCACATTAAAGCCGTTGTCGCGCAAGTTGAGGGCCTGCCCTGGTCCCTGCACACCGTAGCCAATGATGGCGATGGTTTCATCTTTGAGGGTGTCAAGGGCTTTCGCCATTGGGAACTCATCACGGGTGACCACATTCTCCTGGACACCCCCAAAATTTAATTTTGCCATAATATTTTTTTAGCTGTTTTGATTACATGGTAAAAATTTCCTCATTGCGTCCGAGATAAGAATTGTCACTGAGCATTGGACCGGGTTGTTGCTGTTCGAATTCGAGTAATTTGCTATGGAAGCCGGCACTTGCTTTGATTATGGCTACCCTGGCTGATCGAACAAACTCAATGAGCCCCAGTGGCTGGAGCCTTGCAATTAGGCTGTCTATTTCTTCGCGCTGGCCCGTGGTTTCAAATACGATGTAGTCTTTTCGGATGACTACCGCCCTGGCTCCGTTCTCTCTCAGTAGTCTTTCTACTTTTACTTTTTCTGCTATGATGTCAGCAGGCACCTTATACAATGCCATTTCCTGCCAGATGATTTCATCATTGGTATTAAAATAAACTTTCAATACATCAACTTGTTTTTCGATCTGGCGCGCCAATTTTCTAACGATTTCTTCATCCTCAAAAACCACAATTGTAAATCGATGAATGCCTTCCAGCTCACTGGGTGAGGTATTGAGGCTTTCAATGTTGATTTTCCTTCTCGAAAAAAGAATGGCAATACGATTGAGCAAGCCTACCTGATTTTCGGTATACACGGTTATGGTAATCTCTGATTTCATTTCATGTCGTCTTTAGAAAGCACTATTTCTGATACCCCTTTGCCCTGGGGCACCATTGGGAATATATTGTCTTCTTTTGCTACGGATACATCCAGTAAGTAAGGCCCATTAACAGCTAGCATGGTTGTAAGGGCATCAACCAATTCACTTCTTTCGGTCACTTTGGTGCCTGCAATGCCATAAGCAGCGGCTAAAGCAACGTAGTCGGGGCTGGAAATATTTACAAAGGAATACCTGTTTTCGTGAAAGAGCTCCTGCCATTGCCTGACCATGCCCAGGTAAGCATTGTTGAGGATGATAATTTTGAGCGGGGCCTGTGTTTGCATAAGGGTACCCAGTTCCTGGATGGTCATTTGTATGCCACCGTCGCCAATCACTGCCACTACCGGAAGTTGCCGGGAAGCCAGAGCTGCTCCCAGGCCGGCAGGTAAAGCAAAGCCCATAGTACCCAGGCCGCCGGAAGTGATATTGGATCGCGTATGATTGAGACGGGCGTACCTGCATACTACCATTTGATGCTGCCCCACATCTGATACCAAAATCGCATCACCCTTTGTTATGTCGTTGAGCCGGGCTACCACCTCTGCCATGGTGAGCGGACCCGACTTTGGATTTTGTTCATTCTGGATTACTACTTTATCTTCTTCGCTCAACAGTGTGTGGAATTTTTCCAACCACCGTTCGTGGGATCGTTTGATTATGCCTTTGGTGAGCAAGGGCAGTGTTTCTTTGCAATTGCCCCAGACAGGTACCGTTGTTTTTACATTTTTGTCAATTTCTGCCGGATCAATATCAAGATGAATGATGGCTGCCTGCCTCGCGTATTTATCCAATCTGCCAGTCACTCGATCATCAAAGCGCATGCCTACAGCTACGAGTACATCGCATTCATTGGTCAAAATATTGGGAGCTGCGTTGCCATGCATGCCCAGCATGCCCACGTTTAAAAAATGATCTGTTGGCAAGGCGCCTTTGCCCATAATGGTCCAAGCCGCCGGAATACCTGATTTTTCAATCAAGGCTATGAGCTCTTTTTCCGCACCTCCGAGGAGCACACCCTGGCCAAAAATAAGAAAGGGTCTTTGTGCCTGGTTGATCAGGGCTATGGCTTGTTCGATGTAATCGGTCCTCACTATGGGCTGGGGTCGGTAACTTCTGATTTTATTGCATTTTTCATAGGACTGCACGGGCATCTTTTCGAGTTGAGCATTTTTGGTGATGTCAAGCAATACCGGTCCGGGTCTGCCTGTAGCGGCGATGTAAAACGCCTTTGCCAGCGCAGGACCAATTTCAGCAGCTTCGGTCACCTGACAATTCCATTTAGTAACCGGGGTTGTAATATTGATAACATCCGTCTCCTGAAATGCATCCGTTCCCAACAAATGAGCAAAAACCTGCCCGGTAATACATACCAGGGGAGTAGAATCTATCAAGGCATCAGCCAGACCTGTGATGAGATTGGTAGCACCGGGACCGCTGGTAGCAAATACAACGCCCGTTTTTCCTGAAACCCTGGCATAACCCTGGGCGGCGTGGATGGCACCCTGTTCGTGTCTTACCAGGATGTGTTGCAAACGATCTGTATAATCAAATAGCGCATCATAAATGGGCATGATGGCCCCACCGGGATAACCAAAGATGTGTTGAACATTTTCCGCGATCAGCGCCTTCATGACCATTTCTCCACCCGACATCAGTTCGACAGGTGCAGGGATGTTTTGGTTGGAGGTAGCTGATTGCATGGTTAAAATTTAAGGTTGTAAAAAGTGGTTAAATCGGTGGATGTAATGTCTTCAAAACCCAGTTGTCGAAGTTGGGTAACCAGTTGACCGCGGTGGTAAGTAGAATGGTTGAAGACATGGGCCAATACTTTATATACCGGCTGTGTGTAGGATTCACCATTGAGACGGGTATAATGCAGGGGAGCGTCAAGATCCTCAGACTTCAACTGCTGCACATAGGTTTCAAAACCGTCGGAAGCTATTTGCCATAGTTCCAATGCTTCTGCACAATTGCCTTTAAAATAAGAAGGCAGCCATTGGGTATGTGGCATCAATTGTAAACGTTCAAGCCAGATTTTTTCGGCACCGATGACATGTAAGGTAGTAGCTTCAACGCTGTTGAAGCTTGAGATTACGGTTTCTTTCCATTGTTCCTCTGTGAGTTTGCCAAGCCAGGAAGAAACGATGTGGTTGGCCCATCGGTTGTAGCTGGCAAGTTCCTGAAAATAGGTTAGGTTCATGTTGATTTTTCTTTGGTAGTGTGTTAATATTTATTTGATACAATTTGGTTATTCATCGGTAACACAGCCCCTGGAAGCATCTTGCACAGATTTGCGATACTTATACAAGAGGCCTTTGGTGATGTCATCTGAGGGTGCCTTCCATTTTGATTGGCGTAAAGTAATTTCATCCTGTGTAAGATGACAATTAATGGTGTTTTGATTAATATCAATGGTTATTATATCATTATCTTGCAAGAGGGCAAGAAGGCCACCTTCGGTCGCTTCGGGAGTGATGTGTCCTACTACAAAGCCATGAGTGCCACCGCTGAATCTGCCATCTGTAATCAGGGCTACATCTTTGCCCAGGCCTGCACCGATGATGGCGGAGGTGGGTTTGAGCATTTCGGGCATACCCGGGGCTCCTTTTGGACCCACGTATCGGATGACTACTACATCTCCTTTATTTACTTTTCCGGAAGCGATGCCTTCAATCACTTGTTTCTCACCATCAAAGACCCTGGCAGGGCCTGTGAAAAGATTGCCCTCTTTCCCGGAAATTTTAGCAACACTGCCAAGAGGAGCCAGATTGCCATACAAGATTTGGATGTGACCTGTTGATTTCACCGGTTGGTCTACGGGTAAGATAACATCCTGATTGTGGAAGTTGGGTAATGGAATAGCTGCCAGGTTTTCTGCCATGGTTTTACCGGTAACGGTAAGGCAGTGACCATGCAACCAACCCTGATCCAACATGTATTTGAGCACAGTTGGAAGGCCTCCGATTTCGTGTAAATCCTGCATCAGGTACCTGCCACTTGGTTTGAGGTCGGCCAGCACAGGCAGTTGATTGCTCATTTGCTGGAAGTCATCGATGGTAAGATGCACATCCACACTTTTAGCCATGGCAATCAGGTGTAAAACGGCATTGGTGCTACCTCCCAAGACCATTGTCACAGCAATGGCGTTTTCAAAAGCATGGCGCGTCATAATTCGGGAGGGGGTGATGTCATTTTCCATCAAATGTCTCAATGCTTCTCCCACATGCAGGCATTCGTTTTTTTTCTCTTCGCTGAGTGCCGGCCATGAGGATGAAAAGGGCAAACTCATGCCCAGTGCTTCGATGGCAGCTGCCATTGTATTGGCCGTATACATACCTCCACAGGCACCGGGTCCGGGGCAAGCGTGCTGCACGATTGATTTGAAGTCTGCTTCTGATAATTGGCCTGCCAGTTTTTGGCCCAGGGCTTCAAATGCCGAAACGATGTTGAGGTCTTTGCCCTGGTGATGGCCCGGTGCAATGGTGCCACCGTAAACCATGATGGCTGGTCTGTTGAGCCTGCCCATAGCTATGATGGAGCCGGGCATATTTTTATCACAGCCGGGAACCGCAATCAATGCGTCATAATGCTGGGCATTACACACGGCCTCAATGCTATCTGCGATGATGTCTCTTGAAACCAGAGAATACCGCATGCCATCGGTTCCATTGGATATACCATCAGAGACACCAATGGTATTAAAAACCAGTCCCACCAAATCATTGTGCCAAACTCCTTTTTTTACCAATTGAGCCAGATCGTTGAGGTGCATATTACAGGTATTGCCTTCATAGCCCATGCTAACGATGCCTACCTGTGCTTTTTTCAGGTCTGATTCTGTAAGACCAATGCCATAAAGCATGGCTTGGGCAGCCGGTTGGCTGACATCCTGGGTTATTATTTTACTGTACTTGTTGAGTACCGGAAGGGGCATAAACAACCATTTTTGTGTGAAAAGTCACCCCGATGATGAGGCGATCAACTCAACAAAAATAGAAGATAGGTCGGGCAGCAACCGCCAAAGTATTAAATTATAATACGGTTTTCAAAATATAGAAATATAATTTATAGTACTAATATTCAATTAGTTAGTATTAATATAAATACGATTTTAAACCTGATTTTTCAATTTTGATAGCAGCTCTTATCTTACAATCAGTTCTGATCTTTCCGGACCCGTTGAGATCATTGAAATTTTGGTTTTCAACTGATTTTCCAGGTAAGTAAGGTAGGTTTTTGCTTTGTCCGGTAGCTGATGGAATGAATTGATACCTTGCAAATCCTGGTTCCAGCCCGGGTGGTGTGTATAGTTGATTTGCATTTCTGTAGTACACAGATCAAATGGCAATTCGGTGGTAGCGATGCCATCGTATTGGTAAGTCTCCCCAGCCCATATCTCATCAAAGTCGTTGAGCACGTCCAGTTTGGTAATGATGACTTGTGTGACCCCATTGATCATAATGGTATAAAGCAATTGTGGCAGGTCAATCCATCCGCATCTTCGAGGTCTTCCAGTGGTAGCACCAAATTCATGTCCGATGGCCCTCATTTTTTCTCCGGTTTCGTTGTCTTGTTCGGTGGGAAATGGACCTGAGCCCACCCTTGTGCAATAGGCTTTTGCAATGCCTATAACTTCGTTTATTTTCGACGGCGCTATGCCCAATCCGGAACATACACCTGCAGTAATGGTATTGGATGATGTCACATAAGGGTAGGTGCCATAATCGATGTCCAGCATAGATCCCTGAGCTCCTTCGGCCAGAACTTTTTTCCGATCTGTAAGTGCCTGGTTGATAAAATACTCTCCATTGACTGTTTTAATAGACTTGAGGGTTTCCAGGCTTGCAAACCACTTTTCTTCTTCTGCATTCAGGTCAAATTCAATCTCGGGAAACTGGCGAAGTAAGCCTCTGTGTTTTTCAACCAGTGCGTTGTATTTTTTATGAAAATCATTCGTAAAAATATCCCCAACGCGCAAGCCGTTTCTACCTGTTTTGTCCATATAAGTAGGGCCAATGCCTTTGAGGGTTGAGCCAATTTTTTCTTTCCCTTTGCTGGCCTCAGATGCTGCATCCAACCAACGATGGCTAGGAAGGATGAGGTGTGCTTTTTTGGAAATGAGCAGTCGCTCGCGATAGGCAATGCCTTCTTTATCGAGGGTAGTTAGTTCTCTTTCAAAAGTAATAGGATCGATGACTACACCACTGCCTATGAGATTGAGGATATTGGGTCTGAACACACCGGAGGGAATGGTGTGCAGTACATATTTGTTATCGTTGATTCTGATGGTATGTCCTGCATTGGGACCTCCCTGAAACCTGGCTACTATGTCGTATTGATCTGCAATATAATCTACTACCTTTCCTTTGCCTTCATCTCCCCACTGCAGGCCTAATAAAACATCTATGTACATTGTTTTGAGGTTGGTTGTTCAGGGCGCAAAGATAGTTAATTTTTTATTCTGTGACCGGGGTACCTGTCCCTATGCCGGGCACCGGTGTAGGGATCGGGGTACCTGTCCCTATGCCGGGCACCGGTGTAGGGATCGGGGTGTCATCTCCTTCGAGATGTAGAGATGCTTTTGGGATAGATGACCTTCGGATCGTGAAACAGAATTTTATTAGGAGCGTTCGGTATAGCATGTGTGGATTGTATCAAAAAAAAAGGGGCCTCAGTGGGGCCCCCTCATATTTTTGACAGGATAACGATTATTTCTGTACCACAATGTTTTTGGTGATTTCCTGTGTACCAGCTTTGATGCGGGCCAGGTAAGTACCATTGTTGAAATCAGAAGCGTTGAGCAACAATTCGTTTTTACCGCTCAACTTACCATAATTTTTTGATGCAACTACCTTGCCACTGATGTCGAAAATATCAACACTTACCTCAGCGGGATTGTCAAGCGTGAGGTCGATGATTGAAGTGTAAGAAACAGGGTTGGGGTAAACAAAAACATCGCCATTAAAAGTAACGTCGTTGGCGCCTAACACAAAACCTTCTGCAACAGCTTCCTCCAAGGTAGCTTTAGCGCCATTGTCGATCAAGCCGGAAGGAGCAAATAGGATGGGCACGATGTGGATGTTTTCTACATTGATGCCAGCCGGAAGGGTAATTTCAAAATTGGTATACACTACATCGTCTTTCTTGTAAGAAGTTTTTGGAAGTGCGGTACCTTTAAAACCACCTGCCAATACTCTTGCTACGTGGTTATATGTCATTTGTGATGCTGGAATTGTAGATGGAAGGTTTTCATAACCACCCATAGGACCATTACCACCACCTGAATAATAATTTGCCTGTGCATAACCAGAAGCAGTACCCCTTACGCTGTCTTCCACGATGACAACCGCCATTTTGTAAGAACCGGAGGCATTTGCTTTGAAAGTGATTTTAGGGGAAACCAACATCTTTCTGGTGGATTCATCGTAGCTAGCTCCAACCTTGATTACTGATTTAGGTGCTTCAGCAATTCTTGAAAAGAAATTACTTTCAATGGCAAGTGGATCAATGATCGCAGTGCGTCCTACAGTTGCACTGGGAAAACCTGTAAAACCAGACAATCCTCTGATACCTGTATCATATTCGGCAACTACCATTGGGTCGTTGTTGTGAACGGCAATGCCTATGAAATAGTCAGGATACTTTTTACTTAGTCTGTCTAACATTACTGCTCCCCTTGGACACCATCCACACCAGGTACCGGTAGCTTCTTCGGCTATCACCAGCTTATCCTCTGCGGGTGTAACGCCCACAACGGCTGAAGAAGATGCATTGTTGGCAACATCATCATCATCGCTTCCAACCAACTTGGCACTTACCTGAATTGGGTTGGAGCCACTCAATACAGTGAGCTCTTCATCGAAATTGACAGTTTTGGTTTCCAGACTTGCAAGATTAAAACCAGTAATAGTTTTTTTACCTGTAATGGCACCATATGCAAATTCGATCTCCACATTATTTGCAGTATTGGCCCCAAGGTTGGTCAATTTTACACCAAGAGGAGCCTTTGAGCCTGTAAGGTCTTTTGGTGCAACTGAGACACCACTGATACCAATATCATTGGGTTTGGGAACATAAGCTTCGTGGGAATAGTAAAAATCATCTACATAAAAGAGTGCATTGGCATTTGCAGGGTAAATATCAATTGAGGCCACTTTGTTGCTTGCCAGCGAATAAGTACCAACTGATGCGCCATTTACAGAAGCAGACCAAAGATTGGCAGAAATATTTCCAGAGATTTCAAAAGTAAACCATTCTCCCTGAGGGAATTTACCTCCTGCAAGATTGGCACCGCCTCCGGTTAAAGCTACTGATCCGTCAGCGTTGAAATTTACATCGATAGCCCACGTAGTCCCAATTACTTTTTCAGCCTGAAGGTTGAAATATGCCGTATTACCAGCATCAATAAATAATTTCATACCTAGTTTAAAGATACCATCTGTATAAGCATCTGAAAACGGCAATACTACGTCCTGAGGTCCACCTCCAGAAGCTGTGGAGGAGAAAAATATACTTTTAGTACCGCTTGCGGCTTTTACTGAAGTAATTTTGGTGTCTTCAGTAGTACCGTCTTTTGAACTCCAGGTTGTCCATTTATCGGATTGAGGACCCAGGTATTCACCATCGGTGTAGCTCTCGAAGTCATCAAAAAAAGATACCTGAGCGGTTGCAAAACCGGCAGATAAAAGAAAAAATAAAAAGAAGTAAAGTTGCTTCATGCCTTATTAGTTTTTAGTGTGTTAGCAAAACAATATCCTGCCCGACAATAGTTTGCCGGAAATTCTTCATAAAATTAGTGAATTTTTCCTAATTTAATGTTTGCGGGGCGACAAAAACCTCAAATAACGGGCTTAAATCTTATTTCGATCGAGGCAATTCAAGTCCTCAAAAGCCATTTTCAACCTGCTTACAAAACTTTTTTCTCCTTCTCTCAGCCAAACTCTGGGGTCGTATTGTTTCTTATTGGGTTTATCGTCTCCTTCCGGGTTGCCAATCTGACCTTGCAAATAAGCTTTTTTGGCTTCGTAATAGTTTTTGATGCCTTCCCAGTAAGCCCACTGCATATCGGTATCTATGTTCATTTTAATGGCACCGTAAGAAATGGCCTCTCTGATTTCATCACGTGTAGAACCCGAACCTCCGTGGAAGACAAAATTAACTGGATTAGGGCCTGTATTAAATTTTCGCTGAACGTAGTCTTGCGAATTTTTGAGGATAATGGGTGTCAATTTTACGTTGCCGGGCTTATACACGCCATGCACATTACCAAAAGCAGCTGCAATGGTAAACCTGTTGTTGATGCGCGACAATTCCTCATAGGCAAATGAAACTTCTTCTGGCTGGGTATATAATTTGGTACTATCAATTCCTGAATTATCAACACCATCTTCTTCTCCGCCTGTGACGCCCAATTCGATTTCGAGGGTAATGCCAATTTCAGCCATTCTGGCAAGGTACTCCTTGCTCATTTCGATGTTTTCCACAATGGGCTCTTCGCTGAAATCGAGCATGTGGGAACTGAACAAGGCATGACCATTTTTTTCAAAATGTCGTTCATTGGCATCCAACATACCATCCATCCAGGGCAAGAGGTTTTTGGCACAGTGATCCGTATGCAGCACTACTGTAACCCCATAGGCTTCTGCCAGCTGATGGATGTGCAGGGCACCGGATACTGCTCCCAACACTGCTGCTTTTTGGTCTGTATTGTCCAATCCTTTGCCGGCATAAAAAGCAGCACCCCCATTGCTAAACTGAATGATAATAGGTGAGTTTACTGCCCTGGCAGTTTCCATACAGGCGTTGACGCTATTGGTACCAATTACATTGACAGCGGGTATGGCATATTTGTTGTTGTTGGCGTCGTGCAGCAATTCTGTGACTTCATCGCCGAAAAGGACTCCTGTTCTGAATTTGGTTTTCATGATGTTTTTATTGTTGTTTATATGATTCCGTGTTCTGTGAGATAACGTTCTGCATCTAAAGCGGCCATACAGCCGGATCCTGCTGCCGTCACAGCCTGACGGTAAATATGGTCCTGCGCATCACCACTCACGAAGACCCCGGGCACATTGGTGAGTGATCGGCCTGGAACAGAAATGAGGTAGCCGTTTTCGTCCATATCAAGCCACCCTTTAAAAATATCGGTGTTGGGTTTATGGCCGATTGCAACAAAAAATCCTGTCACATCCAATGTGGTCTCTTCACCTGTGGCATTGTTTTTGACCCTGGCTCCGGTCACAGCGTCGTCTCCCAGGATTTCCAGGGTTTCGGTATTGTAATGAACCTGCAGGTTGGGCGTATTTTTCACTCTGTCCTGCATGATTTTGGATGCTCTCATTTCATCTCTTCTTACCAGCATGTGTACCTTGCTGCACAACTTTGAAAGATAGGTTGCCTCTTCGGCGGCTGTATCTCCTGCACCTACAATGGCTACTTCCTGTTTTCTGAAAAAGAAGCCATCACAAACGGCACAGGCCGAAACACCTTTGTTCATGAGTTTCTGTTCTGATGGTAAGCCGAGCCATTTGGCGCTTGCACCGGTGGCAATGATTACCGCATTGGCATGTATTTCGTGGCCGGTTTCAGACCAGATCTTGTGTACAGGACCCGTGAAATCAACTTTGTCTATCATTTCGTACCGTATATCGGTGCCAAAACGCATGGCTTGTTTTTTGAAATCCTCCATCATTTCCGGGCCCTGCACTCCATCCGGGTAACCGGGATAATTTTCAACTTCGGTGGTAATGGTCAATTGACCGCCGGGTTCTTTGCCTGTGTACATTACCGGATTGAGATTTGCTCTGGATGCATAGATGGCTGCTGTATAACCGGCAGGACCAGAACCTATGATCAGGCAATTTACTTTTTCAATACTATTTGACATGTTTTTGTTTTATGGATGGCAAATATAAGGATATGACCTATAGAAGACAACAAAACTGGTGACAATTAGGTTGTTGTGTAACTAGGGTAACAAAGCCAGCCAGGCCATAAGTCCAGTTGCCGTTTCCAGTGCAGTTTCATTTACCTCAAAATAGGGCGAATGAACGCCGTGCGCTGTTCTGCCATCGTCGTAAGCTACTCCCAGTCTGTAAAAACAAGCTGGTATTACCTGTGCAAAATAGGCAAAGTCTTCGGAAGTCATTCTTTTGGGAATGTCGTGAACCTTATCAGCTCCTAAAAAGTCGATCATTGCTGTTTTAACTTTTGAGGTAAGTTCTTCATCATTTTGCAGGCAAGGATAACCTATTTTAATTTCTATTTCCGCTTTAGCACCATGGGCCGAGGCAATGGTCAAAACTTTTTGCTCAATTTGCCTGTGTGCTTCGTACCTCCAGGCCTCGTCCATGGTCCTGAAAGTACCTTCAATGGTTACCACTTCCGGAATGATATTGGTAGCCCCTCCGATGGAATTGATCTTACCCATGGTAAGTACGGTGGGTAAAAATGGATTGGCCTGACGTGCCACCAGCGTTTGCAGTGCGGTTATTATTTCTGCAGCCACTACGATTGGATCTACGCAAAGATGGGGCAAGGCACCATGGCCTCCTTTGCCTTTAATGTGGATGTAAATCTCATCTGACGATGCCATGTATTTGCCGGGATTGACACCTACATGGCCCGCGGGCAATTCCGGAAAAACATGTTGTGCTATGATGGACGTGGGTAAAGTTTCACCCAATGCTTTTTCAGCCAGCATAAGGGATGCTCCACCAGGCAATTTTTCTTCACCGGGTTGAAAGATGAATAGCAGGGTGCCGGAGATGTGCTCCTTGCAACTATGGGCTATGATACAAGCACCCAGCAGCGCGGCAGCGTGGACATCGTGGCCGCAGGCATGCATTTTACCCGGCTCCTCCGATTTATAAGTGAGATTATTGTTTTCTTCGATGGGCAGGGCATCCAATTCTGCCCTGAAACAGCGTGTGGGTCCGGGTTGACTGCCCGCTACAGTGGCAACAATGCCTGTCTTCACCCAGCCGTCTGTAAAAGGTATGCCTCTTTCGTGCAACAATGATTTGATGTAGGCAGCCGTTTCAAATTCTTCAAAGCTCAATTCAGGAAACCGGTGAATGTGTCTGCGAACCCCGGTAATATAGGGCAGAAGTTCTGAAGCCAATTGTTTGATCGTATCTTTGTCTGGTCTCATTTTGAAAACATTTCCTTGTACAAGAGATTGAAGTCCATCATGGGTGAGTAATATTTTGCATAATACCTATTGGCAGAAGTTGCATCAGTAAGCAACGGGAAGATGCGTTGGTCCAAAATCAGCAATTCCGTATTGTAAACTCCATTTTTTATGGTTGGCAAAAAAGACTTTTCAGCTAATGGCAATGGTTGGTAGCCGATCCAGGTCTTTTGCCCCAAAAAAACGGTCCAGGCAGCTCTGAGCGTTTTTAAATCGAAAAGTATCAAAGTAAATGGAAAAAGTAATAATAAGACCAATGCCCAGCTGAGGTCAAAACCCCGTTTCAAGCGCAAATAAAGGCCTTGGCTAAGTCTAAAGCCGGATTCTGCGTGGTAAAATTTACCCTGAGTGGTGCTTTTATCGCTTCCTATTACGGCAGAAGCGTTGCCTCCGGTAATCAAGTATCTCACTTCTTTATCGGGATGAATCATTAAATCGAGGATGCGTTGCATGGGCAGATCATCGGCTGAAAAAACGATGTTGTCTGTTTTGTAGAGGGTTACTACCTCTCTTATATTCTGCAGGGAGCCAATGTATTTTTCTCCCTCAAATTCCAGGTCGTTGGCTGGGTAAAGAAAGCCAGCAATTTTAGCATTGGCTTCGTGCAACTTAATGGCATTGGCAATGGAAGCTGCCGTCTCATACCTGGCTACAATAAGATAGTTGTATCGGTTGGCCCTGCCATTGAAAATACCAGAAATCCAGGTTGCCAATTTGTGGGTAAATCTGGTAAGCAAAAGAGCAATAACTGCCCCGGTAAGAATAAGAAATCTACTGCTTCTCAAATCAGAGGGCAAAAGAGAATAGATGATCAATATAACCAGGGTGCCCAAAAAGATGCCGGCCCAATGTCGGCGTGGTTTCCAGTGGTGATCATAGTGGCCAAAAAACCAAAGGAAAAAAACCCAAAGCAATGATGTACCAGCCGTATGGATCAGGGATGCAAGGTTGGCATAATAATCTGGATTATGAAAGTAGTTGACTGCCCAGATTTTTTTTAATCCGGTCTGTACGGCTATCAACAAAAGCAGATCCATGAGTTTGTAAAGGTGGTCTGCAATGTTGTGTTTTAGGTAACTTATAATGGCAGTGATAAGAATGGCCAACCGAATGAGAAATTTGAACGCTGTGCCCTTCCAACCGGTGTAGTGTTTGCCAACAAAGATCGACATCGACTGATAAAAATGGAGGATGTAGTTGAAGCTTGCTTTCTTGGAACTTTCCCCTTTGAAATGGATGATTCGGGTAGAAGGAAAATACACCACTTTCCACCCCGCTTTTTTGATTCTGATCGATAGGTCAATGTCTTCGCCATACATGAAAAAATCTTCATCAAAGCCATGCTGCGATTTCAGGGCAGATGCTCTGAAAAACATAAAAGCGCCACAAAGCACCTCTACTTCATGAATGCTATCTGCATCGAGGTGGCCCATGTAGTACGATGCAAAAAAGGAAGATTTTGGAAAAAGGGCGGTCAGCCCGCTGAATTTGCAGAAAGCATTCCACAAGCCTGGAACACCCCGTTTACTTTCCGGAAGATACGCTCCGGAGCCATCAATCATTTTCACGCCCAAAACACCGCATTCGGAATGATTTTCCATGTACTGCCAACACAGTTGTAAGGTGTCTTCCTGGAGGATGGTATCAGGGTTGAGGGCTAAAACATAGTTGCCGGATGCCAAAGCAAAACCCTGGTTATTGGCCTTTCCAAAGCCCAGATTTTCCTGGTTTTCGATCAACTTCACCCATGGGTAATTTTGCTTTATGGCAAATGTACTGCCGTCTACGCTGTGGTTGTCTACTACAATTGTTTCCACTTCAAAGCCATGGGTCACAGATTTTTCAATTGAATCGAGGCAATTTGACAAAAAGTGCCTTACGTTGTAATTGACAATTACTATGGAGAGGGAGGGCATGGTCAATTACCCATCTTATAGGGTATCCGTGCGTTGATGGATCGTGTGAGGGTGAGTTCATCAGCGTATTCGAGTTCGCCGCCAAATGAAACACCTCTCGCGATGGTAGTAATTCTCAGGTTTCGAGCTCCCAGTTTTTTTGAAATGTAGAAGGAAGTGGTCTCTCCTTCGATGGTTGGGCTAATGGCCATGATGAGTTCTTCGATACCTTCCCCATCAATGCGTTCAATCAAGCTGTCGATGTTGAGGTCGGCGGGGCCGATGCCGTCAATAGGTGAAATAAGCCCCCCAAGGATGTGGTATCTGCCATGAAAACAGGCTGTATCTTCGATGGCCATGAGGTCGCGGATGTTTTCAACAACACATAAAATGCCGTTGCTGCGCGATGGGGTCTGACAAATAGAACATACATCAGCATCCGACAAGGCATGACAGTGCTTGCAAAACCGAATGTCTTCTTTTAAGTGTGAAAGTACATTACCTAGAATGGCTGCTTTGTCGCTCTTATCCTGCACGAGGTGTAAAGCCAGTCTTAAGGCTGTTTTTTTACCAATACCCGGTAGTGCTGAAATGGCGGCTACCAACTTTTCGAGGGTTTGTGACGGATACCTCATAGGCGATCACACCAACATTTTAACAGGATTCTCCAGAATGGCTTTGAGGGTTTGCAGGAATTGAGCTCCGGTTGCCCCATCCACCACCCTGTGGTCGCAGCTGAGGGTCACTTTCATGGTGTGTCCAACCACGATGGCCCCGTTTTTCACCACTGGTTTTTCGTTGATCGATCCAACGGCCAGGATACAGGCATCGGGTGGGTTGATGATGGCTGTAAATTCTTCGATGTCGAACATACCTAAGTTGGAAATGGTAAAGGTATTGCCTGTCATTTCCTGAGGCTGCAATTTTTTGTCTTTTGCCTTTTTTGCCAATTCTTTGACCTCGGCATTGATCTGGCTCAGGCTTTTGAGGTCTGCATTGTTGACAACAGGTACCAGCAAACCATCAGGAACCGCTACGGCAACTCCTATATTCACCACATTGTGGATGGCAATTTTATCACCGAGCCATGAAGCATTGATCATGGGGTGCTTTTTGAGTGCCGAAGCACAGGCTTTGACAACAAAGTCGTTGAATGAAATCTTCACCTCTCCATCCGCATTGATGGCATTGCGCGCTGCCATGGCTACCTCCATGTTGATTTCCATGGTAAGGTAAAAATGGGGAGCTGTAAATTTGCTTTCGCCCAAACGTTTGGCGATCACTTTGCGCATCTGCGTAACCGGCATTTCACCGGAAGGCACAGAAACAGGCTGGATTGCAGCGGGTGCTGACACCGGTGGATTTTCAACATAGGTTTCTATATCCTTTTTTATTATCCTGCCATTGTCGCCACTACCTTTTACCTGATTGATGTCAACTCCGGCTTTTTCAGCCATGGCTTTGGCCAGGGGAGAGGCTTTGACCCGTGCATCACTGGCAGGCTCTACCGGTGCGATGGAGGGCTGTGGCGTGGTTTGTACTTGAATGGCTTGCTGGATGGGCTGAGGTGTAGAGGAAGATTGAGGTGCTTCTACGGGTGCAGCCGAGGGGGTCGCTGCGTTGCTAAGCAAAGTCTGATAATCCTCACCTGCTTTTCCTATTATGGCTATAATGCCATCAACAGGCACTGGACCCGACTCTACCCCAACATATAATAGCACACCGTTGAAATAACTTTCCAGTTCCATGGTGGCTTTGTCTGTTTCGACTTCTGCCAATATATCACCGGATTTTACGTTGTCCCCAACTTTTTTAAGCCATGCAACGATATTTCCTTCTTCCATGGTATCGCTCAGTCGGGGCATCCTTATTATCTCCGCCATATAAGTATTGTATTTCTGTTGAATTGGATAATGTGCAAAATTAGGGTATTTCGACAAGAAAACCGAAATGAAAATTTGTTTGTCGGTAAACAAATGAGGCCGTCAAAGAGTTCATCAGGCCTGAAGCAGGACACAGCCTGGGCTTAAAATAAAAATGGGAAGTGTTTGACACTTCCCATTTTATATTATTCAATCAAATTTGATTAATAGCCAGAGTTCTTATTGCCTTTGAAGATAGAGCCAGAGTTGCCTGATGTGTTGCCGCTATTACCACCTTTGCCTTCTGGTTTTGCCATTTCAGCATCGGTTGCTTCACACAATCTAAATTCAACTCTTCTGTTCATATAATGCTCGGTTTCGCTTCTTGATTTGCCTACCATTGGAGCATCTTCTCCACCGTACATCAATTTCAATCTAGAACGATCGATGCCGTAGTTGGTTACCAGGTAATCAACCGCTGCCTGAGCTCTGTTGTATGAAAGCATGTTGTTGTAAGTATTAGAACTTCTAACATCGGTATGACCTACAACTGCTACGCAAGCAGAAGGGCACTGCTTCAATACAGAAGCTACGTGGTGCAAGTGACCATAAAATTCTGGTTTGATTCTTGATTTGTCAAGATCGAAGTGAATCATAGGTAAGAACCATTTTCCGCAGTCATTTTTGAAACCGGCAGTTCTTGAATCGATCATACGGAATACATCAGCTTCAGTAAGACAGCTTTCGCATTTCTTAACATTGGCAACACCATCTTTTCCGATTTCGTAGCCGATAGGTGAGTATGGTTCTTTGTCTTTGTAGTCAGCTACACCGTCGCCATCAGAATCAAGGGCAACACCTCTTGTGTCAACTGGTGCACCTGAAGGCGTATCTACTTCCTGATCCAACATATCGATTACACCGTCGCTATCGCTGTCAGTGAGGTCAAGAACTGGTCTTGCTTTCAATTCTGCAATGTCGTTCATGGTGGCATCCAATGGATTAACCCAGTACAAAGGTTCTGTTACTTTGTCTAAGTTACCCAGGTTGATGGCCAAACGAAGGTTGGTATAATGCTCGAGGTCAACATCAGCAGTAAGGTCGTCTTCGCTACGGAAACGAATACCGTCGAGGTAGTCGTTATCTGTTGCCATTACCTGGTGCTCGATACCGAGGTTGATTCTTTTGCTCAATTTTCTTGACACACCTACAGACGTAGTGAACATTACGTGGATGTTGGTTTCATCACCCAAACGGAAGATACCTGCTTTTTTAGGGCCTGCTGTTTCGTAAGTACCATCGTAGAAGTTTTTCAAAGCGTCTTTGATTTCTCCTCTTCCTTTTTTGGTATCAAATTTTTCAGGAGACCATCCAGTTACAGTCAAAAGATTTTGGTAAGGCTGGTTATTGGCATCTAACAAGTCCAACTTTGTGCTGTGGCTTGACAAACCTACACCCAGTGTCCAATACCAGTTCCACTTGTTGTTTTTCTGGTGGAAAAGGATGTTACCGATGTTAAGAACACCTTGCAACACACCATAAGCCTGTGTGGTCTTGTGTGAAGGGAACCAACCATCGGGATTATTTGCATAGGGTAAATATTCTTTTTCGATCAAACCACCACCTACAGGTTCACCTACAGTTGCATGTGTCCAAGGTTGTGGCTCAAGACCAGTTGCGGAACCGTAGAACAAGTCTGCCCTGATAGAAAAAGAGTAGTGAATTGCTTTCCTCAAGTGAAGACCAAGACCATAACCTCCAGGTATTGTCCTGTCCACGTCACCATCGATGAAAAAGTGACCAGCATGAACACCCAACTCCCAAGCATTTTTTGGCTTGGCTGTGTAGTTGGACTGACCCATGCGGAAACTTGCATCCGTCTGGTCTTTTTTCATATCATCCTGTGCGAACAAGGTGCCGCCCAGAAACAATAATGCGTAAACGTATATTTTTCGTGTCATAGGAAAATTGTTTATATTCTTTCTTTGAACTACAAATGTAGGTTTTATTCATTAAAATGCAAGTATCTTTAATCAAGTTTTTGTAAACTTTTGAACAAAGATCGTTGAGAAATTCGGGTGGTTCCCGGGTTTTCCCTGAATAAATCCTCCAAAAACGTGCCAATTGTACGTGAAGCGTCGTGAAATATGCCATAATCGGTCAAATCTGCCCCTTCTTGCATTAAGTAAGCAAAAACCCTTGCCATCCCACAATTTGCCACAAAATCCGGGATAAGTGCAATATTTTCATCTAGCCAATGCGCTGTTTCACCAAAGAATATTCCGTCATCTGAAAAAGGAACGTTGGCACCACAGGCAATTACCTCACAGCCAGCATTTACCAAACCTTCGGCCTGCTGTCTGCTCACAATTTTGGAAGCAGCACCTGGCACAAAAATATCACAAGGTGTTTGCCAGATTTTCTTATTCACTTCTTCAAAAGAAATGATATCACCGGTCAGTCTATTGTCTTTTTTATCGAGAAATAATTTCTCAACCTGAGCTTCTGTCAGTCCCTCAGCCTCAATAATACCCCCTGCCCGGTCTATGATGCCTACTATTTTGGCACC
>CALMWS010000215.1 GCA_937870795.1 uncultured Bacteroidota bacterium
GCCATATTTTCTAAACTAAAATCAGCCTTTGCCGGTGAAAAACTAAACGACATTGACGGCTTAAAAATTGACTTTAAATCGGGCTGGGTACATTTCAGAAAATCCAATACCGAACCCATTGTAAGGATCTATGCCGAGGCGCGCACTGAAGAGGAAGCCAGATTGCTTATTGACCAGGTAAAAGCCATTATTTAATGACAAGTTTAGAACAGTATTTTCAGCAATTCAGATCCAAAGTCATAGGCATTGATGGTAGTTTCGTTTCCAATACGGGCAGTCACAACATCATTTATGCAGACTGGACTGCCAGTGGAAGAATGTACCGTCCGATTGAAGATATTATGGTTGAGGGTGTTTCTCCCTATGTGGCTAATACCCATACAGAAACAACATTTACGGGCACTGCAATGACCCTTGCCTATAAGAGGGCAAAAGAGATCATTAAAAAACATGTAAATGCCGCTGAAACAGACATACTCATTGCTTCCAATTCAGGCATGACAGGGGTTGTCAACAAATTTCAACGCATTCTGGGCTTAAAGATACATGAAAGGTTTGCCGATCAGGTAACCCTTGCCAGGGAGGAAAGACCCGTTGTCTTTGTCACTCACATGGAGCATCACTCCAATCAGACTTCGTGGCTTGAAACCATTGCGGAAGTAGTGATCATCAAAGCTTGTCCTCAGGGCAAGGTAGATTTGTCACACTTTGAAACCCTGCTTGAACAATATAAAGAACGCAAAACAAAAATAGCTGCCATTACCTCTTGTTCTAATGTCACTGGCATTTTTACACCTTACCATGAGATTGCCAAAATCATACACCGCCATGGTGGCCTTTGTTTTGTGGATTTTGCCTGCTCTGCCCCCTACATCGATATAAACATGCACCCTAAAGAGGAAGGCACTCATCTTGATGCCATTTATTTTAGTCCTCATAAATTCTTAGGAGGCCCGGGCAGTAATGGTGTATTGATTTTCAACAGTTCTTTGTACAAAAATCGGGTGCCCGACCATCCGGGTGGAGGTACTGTAGATTGGACCAATCCATGGGGAGAACACAAGTATCACGAAGAAATTGAGGCCAGAGAAGACGGCGGCACTCCTGGTTTTTTGCAAACCATCCGGATAGCCCTCGCCATAAGGCTCAAAGAAAAGATGGGCGTGGACAACATCAAAGCGAGGGAACAAGAAATCCTGGACCTCGTATGGAGCCAATTCGCACAAATGCCCAAGGTCCATGTATTTGCTGACCATCAAAAAGATCGGCTGCCAATATTTTCTTTCATAATAGACGATGTTCACTACAATTTTGTCGTAAAATTGTTGAATGACCGATATGGCATCCAGGTAAGAGGAGGCTGCAGCTGTGCAGGTACTTATGGACACTATCTCTTTGAAATTTCTTATGAGCGCTCAAAAAAATTTACTTCATATATTGAGCAGGGCGATCTTTCAGCTAAGCTGGGTTGGATAAGAATTTCATTTCACCCCGTGATGACAAATGAAGAAATAACAACCTGCATGAAGGCCATTAAAGAGATTAGTGAACACCACGAAGATTGGAGAAAAGACTATCATTATTCTCCCCGAACCAATGAATTTACACACAAAGACCAGCATGATGCTGCCGAGGCTCAACTGGTACATTCCTGGCTTGACACCCAGTCATTATAAATGCGCATATATTTTGACAATGCCGCCACAACAGCCCTGAGTGAAGGGGTTTGGCATAGGATGTGTGAAGTCCTTAAAAATGATTTTGGCAATCCTTCCTCGATCCATCATTTTGGTCGCGTGAGCAGGTCCATTATAGAAGATGCTCGAAAAAAAGTAGCTAAAAGCATAGGCGCAGGCATTGGCGAAATATTTTTTACTTCCTCTGCCACAGAAGCCAACAACACCATACTTCAGCGCAGTGTAGTGGATTTGGGTGTAAAAAGATTCATAAGTTCCCCTACCGAACATCATTGCGTTTTGCATACTTTACAGCACATACAAAAAGAAAATGCTGACATAGAAATCATTTGGCTCAACGTAAATCGCCAGGGCCAAATTGATTTAAGTGAATTGCAAAGTCTGCTATCCAATGGATCTTCTAAAACCATGGTGTCATTGATGTACGGCAACAATGAAATTGGTACCATCCATGACATTGAAAAAGTGGGCAATCTGTGCCAAACGTATGGGGCCTATTTGCATTGTGATGCAGTACAGATGATAGGCAAATATCCTGTGGATGTACAACTATTAAAAGTGTCTTTCTTAACGGGTACCGCCCATAAATTTCATGGACCCAAAGGCAGCGGCTTCTTTTTCATGAACAATGATAACATTATCCATCCCTTTATATATGGAGGATCCCAGGAGCGCAACATGAGAGCCGGCACAGAGAATGTAGCCGGAATAGCAGGTTTGGCACAAGCCATAGTGGAAGCCCATGAAACCATGGATGAAAGGAAATCCCATATTCAAAAGCTAAAAGAAAGGTTTGAAGAAAAATTGATATCAGAAGTTGATGATGTTATTTTCAATCATGCCGAAGGCGAAGCATGTATGTACCACATCAGCAGTGTATCATTTGCTGCTTCGCCAATGGCAGACATGTTGATGTTTAATCTCGACATCGAGGGCATTGCCGCTTCATCCGGGAGTGCCTGCAGTGCGGGGATAGCAGAAGACAGCCATGTACTCACAGCCATCGGGCATCCGTCGGGTAGAAAAACAGTGCGGTTTTCCTTTTCAAAATACAATACAGCAGAAGAAGTTGACATTGTAGTGAATAAAATCAAAAAACTTATGACGCCAAAATGAGCCATGAGTTTTACATGCAACGTTGTGTTGAACTGGCAAAAAAAGGAGGCCTGGCCACACGCACCAATCCTATGGTTGGAGCTGTGTTGGTCCATAACGATCGCATCATTGGTGAAGGGTGGCACACCCACTATGGAGGCCCTCATGCAGAAGTAAACGCCATAGGCAGTGTCAAAGAAAGCGATCGGAAATACATTTCTGACTCAACCTTATATGTTAGCCTGGAACCATGTTGTGTAGAAGGTAAAACACCGGCATGCACCCACTTGATTTTAAAAGAAGGCATCCCAAAAGTTGTAGTTGGAAGTGTAGATCCCGATTCAAGGATGCAAGGCAAAGGAATTCTCCAACTTCGTGAAAAATCAGTTGATGTAACACAGGGCATACTTCAGGGCGAATGCGACGATTTGATAAAGAAATTTAAAGTCAATCTCAAAGGCCTTCCCTATATATGTTTAAAATGGGCCACCAGTTTTGATCAGGTCATGGGCGTGCAAGGAAAACAGATAGCCATTACTGGTGAAAAAGCTAGATGGTATACTCATAAATGGCGATCTCAATTTGATGGTATTCTGGTAGGTAAAAAAACCTTGCTTACGGATCATCCATTATTGGATAACCGACTGTTTCCGGGCCCAAGTCCTGTGCGCATAATTATGGACAGTAAACTTGAAATCCCTGAAGACCTGTTAAAGGTTGTTGAGACAAAAGCCATCGTTGTCAATTGTTTAATGGAAAAAAAACAAGATCATATCGATTATATCAAAGTAAGCTCTACCAACGATTGGAACGAAGTGTTGCATGTACTTTTCCAAAGAGGAATCTACTCAATTTTGGTAGAAGGTGGCGCAGAGATCTTACAATCCCTGATTCATTCCGGTTTGTGGCACGAGGCCAGAGTTTTGCGCACCCCCCAAAAGCTGAAATCATCACATCCTGAGACTTCCTGGATTGAGGCCCCAGAGATAAAAGGCAGATTAAAATCCCAATTAATAATAGACAATCAAACAACTGCGTTTGTAATTGACAATGAAGCAAAGATTTAGTATCACGGTTGTAAAAAATAACATCTACCAAAGGGGAATGACAAAATTAACCATGCTCGTCATCATCATCGTGGTTTGCAATTCATTCTTTACACCCAGAATAGGCGATGTAATCGATTCATTGAATGGGGTAAAAGTCTATTACAATGGTTCAAATTTTGCCAAAAGTTACGGTCGCAATTTGGCACCGGATGGCTACAATTTGGGACTTAAATACCAATGTGTAGAATTTGTAAAACGTTATTATTACCAGGTGTACAAACACAAAATGCCCAACACCCAGGGCAATGCAAGAGAGTTTTTTGACAAAAAACTAGAAGACAAAGCTTTCAATGTAAAGCGGGGGCTAATGCAATACCGCAATGTTAGAGAATACCCTCCTAAAGCCGGTGATTTATTGGTGTATGATAGTTATCCCGGCAATCCATATGGACACGTAGCCATCATTGCCGAAGTGGGGCCCGAACATGTGGTAATCGTTCAGCAAAACATTGGCACTTTGACCAGAGAACGGCTAAAGCTCGTAAAATTCATGCAGTATTATACGGTTGCGGATTACGACA
The DNA here is from genome assembly GCA_937870795.1 of uncultured Bacteroidota bacterium. Taxonomy (GTDB): domain Bacteria; phylum Bacteroidota; class Bacteroidia; order Chitinophagales; family Saprospiraceae; genus JADKBO01. The sequence goes on from CALMWS010000215.1 coordinate 4,423, forward strand.
TACTGGGGTGGTTGAGGTTGGAAGAGTGAGGTGATTAGGGGGGGCAATTACGAATTACGGAAAATATACCCTAATAGGTAAGGTAGTTGCTGCGAAAGGCTTTTCGCAGTTCCTTCCCTATCTCGATCCATTTAGGATCTCGATTTGCAGCTATGCTGCAACCGGTCAGTCATGAATTACGAATTTAAAATTACGGGGGTCAATTACGAATTACGAATTTGAAATTACGGGATTAAATTACGGATTACGAATTTAAAATTACGGGGTTCAATTACGAATTACGAATTTAAAATTACGGGGTTCAATTACGGATTTCAAATTACGGGGGGAGGAGGATTTATTTTACAGCTTTTCTTTGATCGACAATTGAATTTTGCCAAGAATTCTGCAAAGTTCTTCCACTTTATGGAGTAATGAATCTGCTTGAGCAGGAGTTATGTATTCAGCGTGTTTTATTAATCTAATCCATAATTTAGTTTCACGGGCCTCCTTATAAGATATAGAAATTTTGTGTAAAAAATCGCGTGTTGATTGAGCACCTATGGCTTCTTCAATATTGGCAGCAATAGAAGTAGAAGAACGCAAAAATTGAGTAGACATAACAAATTCTTTGCGATCATATCTCAATAACTTATAAGTATCGATGGCTATGACGGCAAATGCAAAAGACTTTTCTGCTATGATATTATTTTCTTTCATGTTCGGTATTTAAAGTAAATGTATTTGGTATACTGTTTGTTGTCAAGTTTAGCCAGCGTTTTTAGGAGATAATTAACTTTTGGGTATTTTAATTACGAATTACGAATTTTAAATTACGGGTGGGGGGGATATTCAATTACGGATTACGAATTTCAAATTACGGGGGGATTCAATTAAGGATTACGAATTTCAAATTACGGAGGGGGGATTCAATTACGGATTACGAATTTTAAATTACGGGATTCAATTACGAATTACGGGGGGATAAATCTAACGTAATTCGTAATTCGTAATTCGTAATTTTTAATTCGTAATTTTCAATTGAGTAAGCCAGGATATAACTAAGTTGTCTGACCAATAATTAGTCGAATCAAAAGAAGCAAACCCTACATGCCCTCCTTTTGGTGAAGCATAAAAATGAAGGGACGGATGATCGTGTGCTACTTCATAGGGAAAACAAGGTGGTGCAAGGAAGGAGTCGTCGAGGGCGTTGACCAATAAAGTGGGTACTTGAATATTTTGCAAAAATTGGGCGGAACTGGATTGGGCATAATAGTCTTCCGCGTCTGAAAATCCGTGAAGGGGAGCAGTGACTTTGTTATCAAATTCGTATAAGGTAGCTATTTTTTCAAATTGCCGGTAGTCAAGAATTTCGGGAAATTGTTTGGCCTTGGCCACTGCTTTTTTATTGAGGGTTTTTAAGAATTGAACAGCATAGGGCCGATTGGTCCAGTGATTGAGCATTACAGCACTACTCGACAAATGAGCAGGGACGGAAAAAGCAAGGGCGGTGTAAAAATTAACAGGGACAGCATGGGTGCCGAGGTACTTGAGCAACATATTGCCACCGAGGCTGTATCCTATTGCTGCAACTTTTGAATATTTTCGGCTAAGAGTTTCTACAATTTGAGCCAGGTCGCTCGTAAAGCCACTATGGTAGAAACCAAGCGTGCGATTGAGTTCACCGCTACAACTTCGGTGATTGACTGCACAGAGGTCGTAGGGTTGGTTGGCAAGGGCCCTGCTTACCCCAAGTATGTATTGAGATGAAGAAGATCCCTCCAAGCCATGCAATAGTACAATTACGGTGTCACAATCTTTTTTTACAAAATCGAGATCAAAAAAATCGCCATCTGGTGTTTCCCACCTTTCTCGCGTGTAGGGAGGATGTACCCTTCGTCTGAAACCATAGGGAAACATGGTGTTAAAATGGTGATTCTTAAAAAGCAGGGAAGGTTTATACGGCTGAAGTTCAAATCCATTAGGCAGAACGAGGCCGGGTTGCAATATCATAACCTACTTATTTTCAGTCTACCGATGCTGATTTAAAAATTCGATTCCAGTTGATGCCCTTAGACATAGACCCTTCTTTGGTTGAGAACCAGATAAACAAAGGTTTGCCCACGATATGATCTTCAGGAACAAAACCCCACATACGACTGTCTTCAGAATTGTGTCTGTTGTCCCCCATAGCCCAATAGTAATTTTGCTTAAAGGTGTACTCATTGACAGCTTTACCATTGATCATGATTTTACCATTTGATACTTCAAGCTTATTGTTTTCATACACACCAATGATGCGTTTGTACATGGCAATATTAGCGGTGTCAATTTTAATGGTTACGCCAGCTTTTGGTATCCAGATAGGGCCATAATTGTCAATCGACCAATTGTAATGTTTGCGGTCAAAAGGAAAAAGTCTGTCATTGTTACTTTCGTTGTCCAATACAGAAAAGGCGACGGCTTTATCGTACGTTTTCAATTTTTCTATTTGTTCGGCATTGAGTACCATGAGGTACATAAGGCCAACTTTGTTGCGAAGACCTGTGGTTTCGAGTGTTTGAACCAAAGCATTTACATTGGTGACATTCATGATTCTGTAGGCTTTGTCAGCAGCAGATGTTTGAGGTTGATTTTTTAGATATTCAAAAGTAACACCAGCTGCTGCTTTTTGTATGGTTGACAGTTGAACAGAATCCAGATATATCACTTCAAAGCTTGCGAGGTCTTCCTGAGAAATACCCCAGTCTGTGAATTTTTTCACATTGACGCCAAAATTAGGTGATGTTCTCACAAAGTAACGAAACTGGATGTTTTTGGGGTTTTTCTGTGCCTGGCCATTGATGTAAATTTGACGATCTTTGACCACGAGGGTATCACCGGCCACGGCAACACATCTTTTGATGTAATGATCCTTTTTATCTACAGGTCTCACACGCAGGTCTCCGTCTTTTACCTTTTGTGCGAGTTCCATATCTCCTGAAGCAATGGCATCAGGAACCTGGCCAATAAAATAAGAACGTGTTGAAGTAAAATAAACACTATCACCCACCGGCCAGTTGAAAACGATGGGTTTTCCCTTTTCAATTTTTTCCAGTGCTGGTAATCTATGATAGCCAAGGCTCGGCTTTTTCAGGTATGACTCAGAACCTACAACTGGTATGGTATTATGCAATAAAGGAAACATTGCAATGGTCATAGGAGTTCGAATTCCATAATGGGCTTTGGAAACAAAAAGATAATCCCCAACATTGAGACTGCCCTCCATCGAAGAGGTAGGTATGACAAAAGCTTCGATCAAAAACATTCTGATGAAAGCAGCCGCAAAGACTGCAAAAACGATTGATTCTACCCATTCCCGCAAGGCAGATTTTTGATAGGGGTTTTGTTTCAGCAGGTTATTAAACTTGTAAGTATCACCTGATTTTTTGGCTTCTTCCAATTGTCTGTGAAAATCTGCTTCCTGTTGTAAGACGGGACCACTGTAAACCGCTGATTTATCAGTGTACAATTTGAAAAACATTGCCGGAGCATAAATTACAGAAAGTGCACTGTCCAAAAAAGAAGTTTTGCCAAAAGATCTTGCCAGATCCACTGCCATGCCAACGAAGGTAAAGATATTGACAATAGGGAACAGCAACCAAAGAGCGGTAATGGGCTTTTTGCCGATTAACTTACTCCATTCATAAAAATTAACCCCCGGAATTAAGCCTTTAACAGCCTGCACATTTGCTTTTGGAAATAAAAGATAAAGGCTAATGCTTAAGAGGATATAAGACAGTATTAAAAAATAGAGTAAAAACACGGCTGATATTTTTAGTTGCGTGCAAAGATACGTTTGTTCCCCGAAAAATGGGGTTTAATTACGATGAAGGCCCCAGTTTTAGCGATGAATCTAAGAAATTAACGCTTTTTAACAAAAGTATAAATAGCTACGTATTAAATATATTATTAATATATAAAAAAATAGCAGAAAGCCTGATAGTCGAATAACAGCCCCTAAATGATGTGGCTTATGTTTATTTCTTTATGCCAATTAGTTGCCCGGTTGCGTACTGCCCTGGTTGATGAGATTACCAAGCAAAATGCCCGTACCTTTATAAATACCTGAATTGGTTACACCGGTAAGCAGCTGTATGGTGCCGCGGTTGTTGAGTGTACCATTATTGCTGATACTGCCACTGCCTGTAAAATTCATAGTATTGTTCCACCAGGTTAAAGTTTTACCTACCGGTATGTCTAATAAACCGGTTAGGTTCAGCGCGAAGCCCCCTGATTTAAGTATGACAGAATTGGTTATGGTGAGCGTGGCAACATTATTATCTTCAAGCAACTGAATGGTATCTCCCGGAGTAGCTGCATCGATGGCGTCTTGAAGGGTGGCATAGGTCTGCGCATTCATTTGATTTACAGCTGCCATTGAATTACATACCCTAATATCATCCCATCCACCTATAGAGGTAGTCCCAAAGTTATATATGTGAATACGATCCATATCCGGTATATTGCCTCTAAAAGGGAAGCTCGTGTATTGCAAAACCCCGTCGATGTAAATATCAAAAGTGTAGCTGGTATAGTTTACATTTTTCAACTCCACAAGATGCCAGGAACCTACAGTAATTGGGTAATTAAAGGCAGGTCCATTAGCAACAAACCTGAGGTCCTGTGAATTGGTGATGTAACAGAAAACAATACAATTGGTAGCCGTAACACTACTATTGCCAATAACCACATATGCACCAGCCTGGCCGGCCGTTTCATTTTTGGTTCTCCACGAAAAGTAGTCAGGTTGTTGGACAGAAGGTAATATGGTTGAAAGACCTTGCAAATGGGTGTTATTCCCTCCAGCTGCTGTGAGGTAGTATTGACCAACCGGAGCTCCGGTATTTTGGACCGTAAATGTGGTGGGTGCTGGGCCTTGTGTCCAGGTAGGGGTAAAACTGCCGGATTCCCATCCTTCATAAAAAGGTGTGCAGCCCATCATGCGATGATTAGTGTTAGATGAAGGTCTGTTATTCACCCTGACTTCTTCTCCAGAGATCAGCAAGCCATCAGCATTGTAAACCAGTGTTTGTGCCTTCAAAATTGAAAAGCAGAAAAAAGTCAGGAAAAAGGTATATAATTTCATGTATCAAATATTACATGCAAATTTAATATGAAGAAAGCAAAGCGGAGAAAAAAAATCAAAGGTCTATATATTACGTATTTTAATATGTTTTATATATTGTTTTTTAATTATTTAAGTAGTAAATAAAATTTAACCGTAATTAAACGTTTAAAAAACGCCTCTTTTTTTAATACCTCAACATATTTGCAATATCGATCGATGTCGAAACACATTTTTTAACTCACAAAATTTTACGTTATGAACACACTGAAGAACGCAGTACAACTGATTGGCAACCTGGGAAAGGATGTAGAAGTAACCGAATTTACTTCAGGCAACAAAAAGGCCACTTTTTCGCTGGCAACCACCGAAAGTTACAAAAACAACAAAGGTGAGCTGGTGAAAAATACCCAATGGCACAACATCATCGCCTGGGGTAAGAATGCAGAACTCATGGCCAAGTCCCTCGTAAAAGGCAGTAAGGTAGCCGTGACAGGCATGCTCAACTACCGTAGTTACGAAGACAAAGCCGGGCAGGCCCGCCAGATTACCGAGATCGTTGTCAGCGAATTTATGAAAATCGGAGACAGCCAGAAAGGTGTTCAGGAAGTCAGACCGTTTTAAGGTCAACCGTCGGGTCGATCTCTTTTGGGGTCGATCCGATTTTTTTGCGAGCTCCCTTCGACAAGCTCCCTTCGACAGGCTCCCTTCGACAAGCTCAGGGATCGAGTAGAGGAAGAGTGAAAAATAAGGTGTTTCTATCAAGCGCATTTCCAATGTGGCACATCACATGTTGTATGTAGTGTGTCGCGTGTTGCATGTAAGAAGTTGCATGTCGCCAGTCACCTTGCGCCAGTCGCTTAACGCATGTCGCCAATCGCCCATCAAATGACACCCGTCGCCCGTCGCAAGAGACCTGTCGCATGTCTCCCGTCGCCCAACGTTTGTCGCCAATCGCCCGTCACCCAGAGCATGTCGCCCATCACCTAACGCATGTCGCCAATCGCCTAACGCATGTCGCCAATCGCCCATCAAATGACACCCGTCGCCCGTCGCAAGAGACCTGTCGCATGTCGCCCGTCGCCCAACGTTTGTCGCCAATCGCCCGTCGCATGTCGCTCAACGCCCGTCGTTTAACGCATATCCCATCTCCGATAACCCCTCTCCTATATCAGAACCATCACCTTTATCTAAATTCAACTACCTTTGCAACCTGAAATATATTTGTGGAAATCCAAGCCTTACTAAAAACCCATTTCGGCTACGACAGCTTCCGTCCTATGCAGGAGGAGGTTATTCAATGGCTGCTTGCCAAAAAAGATAGTCTGGTGATTATGCCTACAGGGGGTGGAAAATCTATCTGCTACCAGATACCCGCTCTTTATTTGCCAAATATGGCCATCGTTATTTCACCGCTCATTGCTCTCATGAAAGATCAGGTAATGGCATTGAAAGCATTGGGCATACCAGCGGCCGCATATAATAGCCATATGTCGCAGGAAGAAATCCGACAAATGGAAGGGGACGCCATCGATGGCAAACTTAAAATCCTGTATGTATCGCCAGAACGTTTGGGCAGTGATTTATTTCTGAATTTTTTATCGAGGTTGAAAATTGATTTTTTTGCTGTCGATGAGGCTCACTGTGTGTCGATGTGGGGCAATGATTTCAGGCCTGATTATCTCCAGGTTTCAAAAGTGAGATTGCTTTACCCTGATACCCCCTTCATTGCCTTGACAGCAACTGCGGATACGGCAACGCAGGCTGATATTTGTAAACAACTCAGGCTAAAAGAAGCCAAAATATTCGTCAGCAGTTTTGAGCGTAAAAACATTCATATCTCTGCCCACATCAACCAACAAAGGATGGAGCAGATCATGACAATGCTCAAAAAAAGAAAAGGTGAAAGTTGCATCATCTATTGTACCAGTCGCAAAACTTGTGAAAAGTTGGCAGCATCCTTACAAGATAAGGGCATACGGGCCGAGTTTTACCATGCAGGAATGTCGCCTGATGAGCGCAATAAAGTACAGGAAGCTTTTGTGCGCGATGAAGTTCCGGTCATTTGTGCAACAATAGCCTTTGGCATGGGCATCGATAAGAGCAACATACGCCTTGTAATCCATTACAACATGCCCAAAAATCTGGAAGGCTATTACCAGGAAATTGGTAGGGCAGGCAGGGATGGTTTGGCAGCAGATGCTGTCTTGTTTTATGGTTTCACCGATTTGGAAATTCAAAAAGAATTCATATTAAACAGCGAAGGCAATGAAGAATATAAAGAAGTGCAACATGCCAAACTTGACAGGATGTGGCAATTTGCAACCAGCTACAATTGCAGAACCAATTTTATTTTAAATTATTTTGGAGAATACAGACAAGAAAGCTGTGGCCATTGTGATATCTGTTCAAAACCCAGGGCAAAATTTGATGGAACAAAACTTTGCCAAATGGCCTTATCAGCCATTATTCGTTGCCAGGAGCAAATCACCATTTCTACTTTGATAGATATTTTGAGGGGCTCGCATAAGAAAGAACTCATAGAAAAGCAATACGATAAAATTAAAACATTTGGAGTCGGCAGGCATTATCCTGCTTTTGAGTGGAAGGGTTACATTACCCAAATGATCAATCTGGGAGTTTTAGCCATAGATTTTACTACCAACAATCGATTAACGACTACCCCACTTTCGGCCAATGTATTAAATGGAAGCAGCAAAATAGACCTCCATAAGGAGAGTTTTGGAGAAAAGCCTGAAGTAAAAGTTGGTCCCAAACCCAGGATGCCCGTCATCTTTGATGAGCCGGATGAAGACCTTCTGATGAAATTGAAAACGTGGCGTTTGTTCAAATCAAAAGAAAGCAAACTCCCACCCTACATTATTCTTCACGATAGCACCATTCAAGCAATCGCAGCCGCCAGACCTTTGACCATGGATGAACTTGGCGATATTCCGGGAATTGGGGAACACAAACTTAATAAATACGGAGATGAGATTTTGGATGTTGTATTGAAGTCATAATTTGATCCCAAAATTAGAAACTGTATCTATACTACCGGGAAGTAATGATGAATTGTAATGAGTGTTCGCTAATGAATACTTATTTCAATAAAACAGGGTTGATCTACTCAAACACATTAAATCCCTCACAAGAAACTGTTAAAGTGGCAACGAATGTAATGATGACAAAGTCTCTTTTCTATTTTCGCTGCAGAACTTAACCATATTATATGAGGGCAATCAGGATTTTAAGTATAATGATGATACTGGCAATGGCTCAGTGCAGGACACAAAAGTCTGAATCAGAGCCAAGGGGTAGCGTAGGAGATATTGTTTTTGATCCTCAGACGGATGACCCAAACTTTTCACTTTGCGGATCTGAAGAATATTTGTTTCAATACTTTAACTCGGGCAAGGGTATAGCAATTGAAGGAGAAAAAAAAGGACTAGAGCAACAATTATTTGCGCTGTTTAAAAATACAAAATTTAAAAATGACGGCTATGTGCGGATACGGTTCATTGTAAATTGTAAGGGAGAGAGTGGTCGGTTTAGGGTGCTAACTTCCGATTTACAATTTAATGAAAACAAGATGCCATCCACCGTAACAGAGCCGTTGCTCAAGGCTTGTAAGGAGATCAAAGGTTGGAAGCCGCTCATCTATAATGAAAAGGCCAGGGATTATTACCAATACCTAACTTTTGTAATTGTTGATGGACAATTAAAAGAAATTCTACCATGAAATTACTATGTCTGATTTTAAGCTTTGTAGTAATAAAAGCCATGGCACAACCCAATTGTAATGCCTATCTTTATTATGGCGATACGCTCAAATATAAAGCCTGCACCATAGCAGAAAAAAGACAGGGATATTATCAATTTAGTAAGGAATATCAAAAGGCGCTGGATGAGGCACTGGCCGTAGATCCTACGTTTGCATTTGCCTATGAGGTCAAATCTACAGCCTATCTAAAGAGTGGCGATTTTGTAACATGGTTTCAATTGATGAACAAAGCAGTGGCTCTCGATCCCAAAGAACATTTGCCTTACAGAGGTTGGTGTCGTTATCAATTTTTCAGGGATTATGAAGGTGCGATACAAGACATTGAAAGGTTGGATAGTCTTAGTAAATACGATATCGGTTATTCGGTCAACGCTGAATATCACCTTCACATTGCCAGGGCCTTGTGTTATAAATTTTTAGGACAAAAACAAAAGGCTATTTCCATTATAGAAAACCAATTGAAAGCACCCAACTACAATCCGGGTCTATTTGACTATTTACATTTGGGGGTTTTATATTGGCAAGAAAATGATCTTGAAAGAGCAGAGGCTTCACTTATAAAGCAACAAGAAATCAACGACCTTGCAGAAAACAGATATTATTTAGGCAGGGTGTATTTATTGCAACAAAATATAACAAAGGCAAAGGAACAACTTCAAACAGCCAAAGAAAAATATTTAAAGGAAAGTCGGATGACAGATCCGTATACGGTTCACGCAGATAAAATCTATATGAAGGACATTGAATCTGCCCTGAAAATGATTCAGGAATAAAGCCGTCTCTTGTCAAGTTATAATCTTCAAATAGAATAAAATACATAAATTCACCTCACAATAAAGGAGGATGAGCAGATTATCACTACAAATTATCATTACAATTTTTGTTTTGGGGTTGACGGCTTGTAAAAAGATAGATATCAGTCCCGCAAATTTTACGGAGGCAATAAAGCCAATTGAAAATCCAATCCTTCGGGCTGATTCAAGCCTAACTTTTTTCTGTCCCATGACTGAAAAGCAGGTAAAATGGCAAAAAGCCGATGTTTTTAATCCAGCTGCTATCGTAAGGAATGATACCGTTTTTTTGTTGTATCGTTGTGAAGACAATCCCAAAGCCATTTTAGGCGGGCGCACTTCGAGGATCGGATTGGCATCCTCTATAGATGGCATACATTTTAAAGTACACCCCGAGCCCGTATTATATCCCAGCCCTGGTGAATATGCACAATGGGATTATCCAGGTGGATGTGAAGATCCGAGGATAGTACGGACACCACAAGGCGAGTACGTGATGGCATATACTAGCTGGAATCAAAAGACAGCCAGGTTAACCATTGCTGTTTCCAGGGATTTGTTACATTGGGAGAAAAAAGGTCCGGCATTTCAAAAAGCATATAACGGCAAGTTTTTAGATCACTGGTCAAAATCGGGTTCCATCATTTGTGAACTCATCAATAATGTGCAAACTGCAAAAAAAATAAATGGCAAGTATTGGATGTATTGGGGTGAAGAGTTTGTCAATTTGGCCTGGTCCGACAATTTGATTGACTGGTATCCATCCGTTGATAATAACGGTGAGTTGACTCCAGTTATTAAAACCAGACCCCGGCAATTAGATAGCAGGCTTACAGAGTGTGGTCCGCCAGCGCTTATTATAGATGAGGGCATTGTGTTGTTATACAATGGTAAAAATGCAGAAGATGATCGCACTGATCCGTCACTTCCAAAAAACACTTACACCGTTGGAAGAGTAATCTTTGATAAAAATGATCCTTTCAAAGTATTGAGTCGTACTGATACTTGTCTGATTCGGCCTACGCTTGCGCACGAAGTAAGTGGTCAATACAAGTCGGGCACTGTCTTTTCAGAAGGTCTTGTATTTTTTAAGGGAAGGTGGCTCTTATACTATGGTACCGCAGATTCTTATGTGGGTATGGCAATACTTAAATGACTTAATTGATTTTTTTCCATTGGATAATGCGCGCAGGGCAAACGCGGGTGGCAGAAGCAACATCATCACTTTCTGCATCATCGACATTGACCGTATAAAATCCCTTTTTTTCTACTGAGCCTATCAGAGTGCATTTACCATCTTTGCGTGACACCCTCCATCGGTAATCAGCAATTTCAACGCAGGCATTACAGCCAATACATTTGGCCCTGATCTGAGTAATTTGAATCATAAAGCCACCAACTTGTACAATTTATCTGAAGGCCTGATTTTTTCAGAAAGCTGAAAGGTAAATTGATCACCCCTACTGACAGCGTCTACTGCCCTACCCCCTTTTCTGATTTCACTGACAAAAGCTTCCACGTAGCCAGTAGTAGGTCCTGTTACCGCTACTTTATCCCCAACGTTCAAATCGTGAGATTCACATTTAAATTCTGCAATGCCTGCTTCATCAAAATACTTTACCCCTTTCGCAACATAAATTTTGCGCTGGCTGGCTTTGGAGCCGTAACTATCCGACCATTCACCCAATTTTTTTCCCAAATAATATCCGTCCCAAAAGCCGCGATTATAGACGGTAGCGAGGCGCGGCATCCATTCTTCCACCCGTGAAGGTGAATAGCTGCCATCCTGAATGGCATCGATGGCTTCTCTGTAACATTGGGTCACAGTGTAAACATAATCTGCCGATCTTCCCCGTCCTTCAATTTTAAGAACACCTACACCTGCATCGATGATTTGATCCAAGAATCCAATGGTACAAAGGTCTTTGGCGGACATGATGTACTCGTTGTCAATTTCAAATTCTACGCCTTCATCCTTATCCATGACCACATAAGACCTCCTGCAATTTTGGATACAGGCTCCTCTGTTGGCAGATGCAAAGTGGCTATGCAAACTCAAATAACATTTGCCGGATACCGCCATACAAAGTGCTCCATGGGCAAAAATTTCCAATTTCACCAATTTACCGGAAGGTCCTTTGATTTGCTGCTTTTCAATACCCCTGGCAATTTCAGCTACCTGTTTAAGACTCAGTTCACGCGCCAAAACCACAACATCGGCAAATGCGGCAAAAAAAGCGACTGTATCCAGATTGGAGACATTGGCCTGGGTTGAGATGTGAAGGAGCATACCTATGTTTTTGCAATAAAACATGGCTGCATGGTCGGAGGCTATGACAGCTGAAATACCACTTTCTTTGGCCGTATCAACGATAGACTTCATCAGTTGAATGTCGTGGTCGTACAAAATGGTATTGAGTGTGAGGTAAGATTTCACGCCGGCTTGCTGGGTAATGACAGCAATTTTGGGCAAATCTTCCAGGGTGAAATTATTGCTGGATCGGGCTCGCATGTTGAGCTGTTCCACACCAAAGTAAACTGCATCGCAACCGGCCTTAATAGCAGCCATCAAGGCTTCCCAGGAACCGGCAGGGCTCATGAGTTCAATACTTTTTTTAAGGTCAGTGTGCATAACTGATAAATTTGATGATTGTCATGAGGGCTCATCACGAGGATGGCTTTAAAAAATCATAACCAATGGCTTTCACCATTGGCTATGAAGAAAAAAATTAGCTGGCCGCAGCATAAGCCACTGCGGCATTTCCACGATTATGCTTAAAGGGTACCTCTTCTGGCCTGTTCAGCTTCGATGCTTTCAAACAAGGCTTTGAAATTTCCTTTGCCAAAGGATTTTGCACCTTTGCGCTGGATGATCTCAAAAAAGAGGGTGGGTCTGTCTTCTACGGGTTTGGTAAAGATTTGAAGCAGGTAACCGTCTTCGTCTCTGTCGACCATAATACCGAGGGATTTTAAAATGGCGAGGTCTTCTGCAATATCTCCTACTCTTGCACCAACTGTATCGTAATATGTGCCTGGTACGTGCAAAAACTCAACGCCTCGCCTGCGCATTTCGGAGACAGTAAATACAATGTCATTGGTAGCCACTGCTATATGCTGGCAGCCCGCTCCGCCATAAAAATCTATAAATTCTTCGATCTGGCTTTTCTTAAGTCCTTCTGCCGGTTCGTTGATGGGGAATTTGATCCTGCCATTGCCATTGGTCATAACCTTACTCATCAACGCTGTATATTGAGTTGAGATGTCTTTGTCATCAAAGGTAATGAGGTTTGCAAATCCCATGGTCATGGCATAAAATTTCGCCCATTCATTCATGGTGCCCAATTCAACATTTCCAACCATGTGATCGATGTATCGGAGTCCGGTGGATCCTGGGTTGTACTCAGAATCCCATTTTTCAAAACCGGGTAAGAATACGCCATTGTAATCTTTTCTTTCTACAAACATGTGGATGGTATCGCCATAAGTTTTAATTGCAGATCGCACTACCTTTCCCCACTTATCAGACATGGTTTGGGGTGCCATCACACTCGTGGCGCCCCTGCTGGTAGTCTCTTCATAGGCAACGCTCGCATCGTCGACCCACAAAGCAATTACTTTAACCCCATCACCATGCTTTTTAATGTGTTCTGCGATTTCGCTATCGGCTTTGTACGGAGTAGTCAGCACCAAACGAATCTTATCCTGAACCAGGACGTAAGAACAAAAATCCCTGTTGCCTGTTTCCAATCCGCAATAAGCAAGTGATTGGAAACCAAAGGCTGTTTTATAAAAATGGGCTGCCTGTTTGGCATTACCTACATATAATTCTACGTAATCAGTACCATTGATAGGCAGGAAGTCCTGAGCTTTATCAAAGATCTTCTGAATTCCGTATTCATAATCTTTTACCTCTGTTAAATTTGCTGTTGTCATGATAATTATTTTTATTAAACATGGTTGTTTTCCAACCAGGATTTGTAATAATCTTTTACTTCCAAATTCAAGGCTTCCCTGGTGATATTAACCGGTTGGAAGGGATCTATCATCACTGCCAGTTCCTGTGTTTCTTTTTTGCCTATAGATCTTTCAATGGCTCCGGGGTGCGGACCATGTGGAATTCCACCTGGATGCAATGTAATCTGTCCTTTTTGGATGTTGTTTCGGCTCATAAAATCTCCATCCACGTAATAAAGCAATTCATCACTGTCTATGTTGCTGTGGTGATAAGGTGCCGGAATGGCATCGGGGTGATAGTCATAGAGCCTTGGCACGAAAGAACATACCACAAAATTGCGACTCTCAAAAGTCTGATGGACAGGAGGAGGCATGTGAATCCTACCAGTAATGGGTTCAAAATTGAAGATAGAAAATATGTAAGGATAGTGAAAGCCATCCCAACCGGCCACATCAAAAGGGTGATTGGCATACAAGTAAGGAAACATGATGCCTTTCTTTTTTATGAAGATATCAAATTCACCTTCTTCATCATAGGTCTTGAGGTTTTCAGGTCTCTGAATATCTCTTTCACAAAATGGTGAATGCTCCAGCATTTGTCCAAAGTCATTGCGGTACCTTCTGGGAGTAAATACCGGGTCAGTAGATTCCATGAACAACCAACGATTATCGTCACTATCAAAATGAACCTGATAAACGGTGCCCCTTGGAATGACAATGTAATCTCCATATTTGAAAGACAAATCGCCAAACATGGTGGATATAATACCAGAACCTTTGTGCACAAAGATTATCTCGTCTGCATCGGCATTTTTATAAAAATAAGGTGTTGATGTGGTGGGAGCTGCCAGTCCAATTTGCAGAGCAGGATTACAAAAAAGCACTTTTCTGCTCTTGAGATAATCTGCTTCCGGTTGCAATTGAAAACCCTGAAAGCTCATAGCATCCAAACCATTTTCAATGGCAATTTCCGGTTGAACGCTATACGGTTTGTCTTTTTGTTTTACCCTGGTTGGCGGATAAAGATGGTATACCAATGAAGACATACCTGCAAAGCCCTGGGTGCCTACCAATTCTTCCTGATACAATTTTCCGTTTTGCTGTCGTGCCACGACGTGTCTTTTATCGGGAACAATACCTAGTTTATGATAAATGGGCATATATTAGAACTTAATGGCATTTAAAATAATCAAAAGGCTCTTTACATTCTTCACACTTAAGCAGTGCTTTGCATGCTGTTGAGCCAAACTTGGATATGACGCTGGTATGATGAGAACCACATCTGGGGCAATTGACTTGCATAACCTCAGCAGACCAGTTGTTGCATGCTTGGTGAGCGGGAGGTGCAATGCCAAATGTTCTCAGCTTCTGTCTTGTTCCTTCGGTCATCCAGCTGGTGGACCAGGGGGGTGACAAAACGGTGTGCACCTTGACGCTTTTAAAACCATGACTCTTGAGTAAAGCTTCTATGTCGTCGGCAATAGAAGCCATAGCAGGACAAGCGGTATAGGTAGGGGTAATGGTTACCTCACAATGTTTACCATTAAGTTGAACATTTCTAAGAATGCCCATTTCGCGGATTGAAACAACAGGAATCTCCGGATCGGGGATCTGATCCAACAATTCCATTACTGCAGTGTGTTCCATGGCTTGCATAGTTACCATGATGCTTCAGGATGTGCACGTTGGAGAAATTGCATTTCACACAAGAGATGACCGAGGTGTTCTGTATGAATGCCTTGTCTGGATCCATGGTGTTGATAAACTTCTGAAGGCATGGTAAAGCCTGCCCTCATAAATACTTTTCCTATTTTATCCAGCCAATGTTTTTTGATGACTTCCTGATCAGGGGCAATACCATGTTGCAATAAAAGCAAGTCACAATCCGACATTTCAAAAAACTCATCGGTATATGCCCACAATTCATTGATGGCGTCTGCCAACTTATCGTGACTTTCCGGTGTACCCAGGCCCAATCTTACGCACCAATCAGCTGCATGTGAAAAATGGTATCTTGCTTCTTTTATGGCTTTCAATGAAATGGCAGAAAGATTGGTATCTGTACTTTGGCTAAGTACTTCGTATAACAATTCTTCATAAGCAGACAAGTACAATTGTTTGGCAATGGTATAGGCAAAATTGCCAATGGGCATTTCGGCCATTAAAAAATTGTAGTATTGTCGTTCGCTTCTTCTGAATGCAAGTTCATCTGCACTTTTTGCAGCACCATATGTCTGGCCGGCATAATCCAGTAAGACCTGAGCCCTGCCTATGTGATCGAGTGCCAAATTGCTGAGTGCAATGTCTTCTTCGAGCATAGGTGCTCTGCTGCACCATTCACAAAGCCTTTGGCCCTGGATAAGTGCATTGTCTCCCAGGCGGAGTAAAAATTTTTGTAAAGCCTCTTTGAGTTCCATGTTCATCAGATTTGAAGTGCTCCTTCCGGCATTGTATAAAATGTTGGATGGCGATAAATTTTATCATTGGCGGGGTCAAAAAACATTTCTGCATCTTCAGGAGCTGATGAAACGATGTTGTTGGACAAAACCACCCAGATCGCACTGCCTTCATTTCTGCGGGTGTACAAATCTCTGGCATACTTGAGTGCCATTTCTTTATCAGATGCGTGCACACTGCCTGCATGCATAAATTGTCCTCCTGATTTGCCCTGGACAAAAACTTCCCAAAGGTCTAATTGCGTATCCATGTAACTTAGTTTAGGGTTGAAATACGAGTTTTATATGCTTCTGCGGCTTCGCGCACCCATCTGCCTTCTTCATGCCAATGTTTATGGTGCTCCATTCGCTGGCGATTGCAGGGACCATTGCCACTGATTACACGTTTGAATTCTGACCAGTCGATGGGACCATGGTCGTAACCTTGTTTTTCCTCATTCCATTTGAGCAATGGATCCGGAATTGCAAGTCCGATTACATAAGCCTGCTGAACCGTTTTATCGATGAATTTCTGGCGCAGCTCGTCGTTGCTTTTTCGTTTGATCTTCCACTTAAAGGCGTCGCCTGAATGGGGAGAATCTCCATCATGGGGCCCAAACATCATAAGAGAAGGCCACCACCATCGGTTCATGGCATCCTGAGCCATTTCTTTTTGCTCGGCTGTACCTTTCATCATGGTAGCCATGATTTCATAACCCTGTCTTTGGTGAAAACTTTCTTCTTTACAGATCCTGAACATAGCCCTTGAATATGGGCCAAAAGAGGTACGCTGCAAAGCCACCTGATTGACGATAGCGGCACCATCTACCAACCAACCAATGGCTCCTATATCTGCCCATGTAAGGGTTGGATAGTTGAAAATATTGGAATATTTGGCCTTCCCTTCATGCAGTTGCCGTATCATTTCATCTCTGGAAATGCCAAGGGTTTCTGCAGCACTGTACAGATAAAGCCCATGTCCTCCTTCGTCCTGGATTTTTGCCAGCAGAATTTGTTTGGCGCGCAGGCTGGGAGCACGGCTTACCCAGTTGCCTTCTGGCTGCATGCCTATCACTTCTGAGTGTGCGTGTTGTGAAATTTGTCTGATCAGATGGAGCCTGTATGCCTCGGGCATGGTATCCCGGGGCTCTATTTTTTCTTCGGCCTGGATTTTTCTTTCAAAATTGGTTTCCAGTTCTGCGAGCTTCATTTTGTCTGTTGTTTGTGGCAAAATTAGGAAGTGGAAAAATTGCAAAATGTGATGGAAATCACATTTACAGTTATCAACCTTTAGTGCCAGAAAAAGAGGTTTGGGCTGAACGATATTCAGCGATTTTTCACTTTATCCACAAAGCAAGAAGATGGATCTTTTACCTGGAAAAAGAAGTTAGGTGGTGGAGTTTATTTTTATCTACGACTGAAATCTTCCGCCCTTCAAGTTGGATGATGTTTTCAGCCTGAAGGTCGTACAGAATGCGGGTTGCAGTTTCTCTGGTAGTGCCTGCCAGATGGGCCAGGTCTGAGCGTTTGAGGTTGGCTTTGATGGTATTGCCTTCCATGCCATAACGATCACAAAGCCATTCTATGCCCAAAGCAATCCTACTTTTAACGGGTTTGTGCGTATGGTCGGTTATTTTGAGTTCTGCTTTTTTGAGTTCACCTGCCAAAAGCTGGGCAAGCCTCAGCGCCAGTCTGGCATTGGTTTCAAGAAGAGTATACAAAGAAGATCTTGGAATGAAACAAACCCTGGATGGTTCCAAAGCAGTAGCTGAACAAGAAAAGGTGTCCTCAGCCAAAATGGCTCTGTATCCCATTACATCTCCTTCTCCGGCAAGGTGAAGTATTTGCTGATGACCAAGGTCTTCTTCTTTGGTTACTTTTACTTTGCCGCCACCTACACAATAGAGCCCTTTGGGGTAGCTACCTTCCTTAAAAATAGACTCACCTGCTTTGAATTCTTTCTCCTGACGACATGCATCCAACAATTGTATGTCGTTTGCATTGAGCTGACTAAAAATAGAATGCATTCTGGCACGACACAATCGACAGCCGGGAGAAGAATGAGAAGAAAGTAATGAATTTACCACTTACCTTTTGTTTGCAACAAATTTAACCAAACGATCAAAAGCAGGTCCGACGAAAATCATTACAATAAATGATTTCTGTTAGCTCATCGGGAGAGCCAAATAAAATTTTATGAGATTTCTCAAAATGCCCCAAATATCAAATAATATTGTCAATTCAAAGCCCTGTCCCAATTACATTTTCTTTTTTTGTTTTTACTGAAATTACCAGTAAAATACCAAACAGCCTAAAATCGTTCCACCAAATTTTATATCGCAAATTGTCGTAAAAAACAACAAAGATTTTACGGAAATCACTCAAAATTAAGGTTAAAAAAGTGGATTTTTGTCGTCCGGTAAAATAATGAAAGAACTCTGTTGGAGTCAATCTAATTGATTGAAATCCAACAGAATCAAAACCGATAAAGATGGACAAAAGAGGTGTTGCCGTATTGCGGGATAAAAAACTGAGTAAATCGACCGCATTTACAAAACAGGAAAGGCAGGAAATGGGATTGAGGGGTTTATTGCCTCACTCAATCATATCACAGACCATACAGGAACGTAGGGTAATGGCCAATATTCGGGATAAGGGCAGCAACATAGAAAAGTATATTTTTCTATCCGCCTTACAAGACAGAAACGAGAGGTTGTACTACCACATCATCATGAACAACCTTGAGGAGATACTCCCTATAATTTACACCCCCACCGTTGGAGAAGTTTGCACCCGTTTTTCGCACATTTACAGAATCGACAAAGGGTTTTACATTACACCCGACGATAAGGGAGATGTATTGCAACTGCTGCAAAACTGGCCGGAAGATGACATACGCATTATAGTGGTGACGGATGGCAGTCGCATCCTGGGTCTGGGAGACTTGGGAGTGAATGGCATTGGTATATCGATTGGAAAATTATCGCTTTACACTGCGGGTGCGGGCATCAATCCTGCGCAATGCATGCCCATTGTTTTGGATTTGGGCACCAACAATCAACCGCTGCGTGAAGACCTGCTTTATCTCGGCTATCCCCATCCAAGGCTTGAAGACGATGCCTATTTTGAGATGGTAGAAGAATTTATCATGGGTGTGCAGAAGCGGTTTCCCAAGGCACTTATTCAATTTGAAGATTTTATTACCCCAAAGGCTTATTCCTTACTTGAAAAGTACCAAACAAAGGTGCTGTGTTTCAATGATGACATTCAGGGTACGGCAGCAGTAGCATTATCAGGAGTGTTGTGTTCTTCAAGGGTAACCGGAATACCTTTTAAAAATTCCCGTATTTTGTTTTTGGGAGCGGGTTCAGCCGCCACCGGCATTGCAGATTTAATGGTGGATGCATTTATGGCGGAAGGGCTTACACGACAAGAAGCTGAGGACAAACTTTGGTTTGTGGACATCAATGGTCTGGTAACCAAAGAACATAAAAATTTACTACCGCACAACATACCTTATGCACGTGAGAGTGACCACATGAGTTTTGTTGAGACTTTGCATCACTACCGTCCCAACATATTAATTGGGGCATCGGGAGCCGGAGGAGCATTTACTCAAGAAGTAATAGAGATCATGAGTCAATACAACTCCCGGCCGGTAATCTTTGCATTATCCAACCCCACATCCAGTGCCGAATGTACAGCTGAACAAGCATACGAATGGAGCAATGGACAGGCTGTATTTGTGAGTGGCAGTCCGTTTAATAAAGTTATTTACAATGGAAAAACCCATGTTCCAGGTCAAGGAAACAATGTTTACATTTTTCCCGGAGTGGGTCTGGGTGCCATGGCATGTGAAGCCAAATACCTGCCAGACCACGTCTTTCTAACCGCTGCAAGAGTGCTTGCATCACAGGTGACGGAAGAGGAATTAGCCCAAGGCACCCTCTATCCACGAATGACCCATTTGCAGGAAATTTCTCTAGAAATTGCTACTGCCATTGCAACCACATTGTGGGATGAGGGCCTTGCACGAGCAGAACGACCTGATGACATCCGGGCATACATTGCGGGTTTGAGATATGATCCGGAGTATTGATTTACTGATTTAGCAATTTACTAATATATCGATTTACTAATTTATCGATCTTGCCCCTACAGCAGTGAA
>CALMWS010000216.1 GCA_937870795.1 uncultured Bacteroidota bacterium
GCAATCCACGACTCCGGTTCCGTTGTTTGACTTGCCTCATCAATGATGAGCGTTTCAAATGTCATCCGGTTTAACAAAGAGGTAGCGGATGACATGAGGGTAGTCACAATCACAGTGGCATTTTGCAAAACCTTTTTCACCATTTCATCTTCCATTTCATCCGCATATTTCAGCGTTGCTTTGGCTTCAGCAAACAATTGTTTCCTTAAAGCTTTTTCCTCGGCTCCAAATGATCGTTTGTATTTGGCAGCTTGTCTTCTTATTTTTTCTGCTTCAATCCTTTGCGTTTTTATTTGATCCCATTCCGGCTTGGCTCTAACTTTTTCATCGAGCGTAACTTTCAAAACATCCTCCCCTATCCTACTGAGGTTGCCAATCCTTACGGTTTCAAGTCCTGCCTCCATGCACTTAAGGGCAAGTAAATCGGTAGCATGATTTGAAGACGCACAAACCAAAATTCTCTTTTGTTTCAGGGCCAATTCCCTGATTAGACCTATAAGTGTGGTTGTTTTTCCGGTGCCGGGGGGACCATGAATTATGGAAAAATTGCCACTCCCCAAAACATTTGTTATAGCAGATTTTTGTGCTGTGTTGAGAAACTCATGACTGCATTGCAATTCTTTGGGTACAAAAGTTAAAACAGGCAAATCACCATATACTGCTTTTTTGAACTGGTATAGAGTACCTTTTTCTGCTTCTATTACTTTTTGAAGTGCTTCTTTCATGAGCAGAAAGGGTTTCTCATCATAAACCAACTCTACCGCATTGATAGCAGACAAAGGCATTTCGAGATCATCTACGTCTTCAGCTTTGCACAAAAGCACCATTTGGCTCCGACCCAGGCGGGCAATGGTTGCTCTCAAATTTTCTGTTGTTCCAGATCTTGCCAACTGAAGGAGTACACCATTTCCTTCCCTCAATTTGCCCGTTTGAGTTCCCAATGGGGCTTTCTCTATCTTAATTTCTATGTAATCACCCACAGTAAAACCTGAGGCAAGATACTGAATTGGATGCCACGCAATGCCCGCTTTCACTTTATCACGAAGTGACTTCTCTCGCATTTGCTCCAGAAAAAAACGCTCTTCTTCTTTTCTCTCTTCCTCTACAGCTTCAAGTAGTTGGTATAAGCGATGATCAATTTCCATCTCCCCATCGATAGGTTTGATTATCTATACTCAACAGGTCTACAATTCGGTCAACCACAGTATCTATCAGCTCAGTAATGGTAGCAGGTTTGCTGTAGAATGAGGGAACTGCCGGACAAATGATGGCTCCTGCTTCGGTCAATTGAGTCATGTTGCGCAGATGAATCAAATTAAAAGGAGTTTCCCTGGGTACAAATATCAGTTTTCTCCTTTCTTTCATCATTACATCAGCTGCACGAGTCAGGAGATCATCAGAAATTCCATTGGCTACCCTTCCCAATAAGCCCATGGAGCTCGGACATACCACCATAGCATCAAATTTGGCAGATCCTGAAGCAAAGGGTGCAAAAAAATTCTTGTTATCGTACAATTTAAGATGTGCTTGTTCCTGCAAATCACTGCCAAGCTCGAGTTTCCAATTAAGCATGGCATTGTTAGACATTACCACCGAAATTTCGCATTGCCCGGAGGATATCAATTTATCAATCAATCGCGACGCATATACTGCCCCACTGCTACCACCTACCCCTAAAACTATTTTTTTCATTATCATTTAACTCGTTCCCCAATAAAAAGTTGACATTTGAGACTTCATTGCCGACGAAGAATGGGTTTAAAGTCTTTTTTTCAATTTGATATTACACCAGCAGAACCCTACAACCTAGTTTTTTGTTACTGACGCAAAACAATGCATTGAGCAAAATTAAGATTATTCAGGAGCATGACAGAAATTAAGCTGGAAGAACTTTGGATTGGTGATAAATTGCGTGTTATCAAAAATGGCCGTATTGGTGAATTCATAGGAAAAGATCAACACGGGCATGCCAAGCTTAGATTTGGCAAAGAAGAAGGTTTATTCATGGTATCAGAGATCGAGTTGGTTGTTGAGTCCGAGCCGGAATTCGATTGGGCTGAATGGCTGGATGAAAAACATCCAGCACAGAAAAAACCCAAACCGTTACCAAAATTTTCGACTGAAATCGATCTTCATTTTGATGACGGTAAAAAAGGCAGCTTGTTGCCAGAACAAGTATTGGATCAACAGTTGGATGCTTGTAAACTTCACATAGAAATGGCCATTGCAAAAAGAATAAATAGGATTGTAATTATTCATGGAAAGGGAGAAGGTGTACTCCGGCATCTTGTGCACCAACTACTGGAAAATTATACAGAAGTTCAATGGAAAATGGTAATAAATCAGGGGGGTGCTACAGAAGTTATTTTTTATTACAGATGATATTTATTTGATGGAGAATCGCCTCTGTTAAAGATGTAATAATCGTAGGGCTGAATTCAAAATATAGGTCTGGTTCAATCATTTCAATTTCCATCAATAAAAATTCATCTCCGTCCATAACACCGTCAAATCTGGCAAAAAGTAAATTATGTTCTATGGTTTTTAGATAATTGAAAGCCTGGTTAATTAGTTTGGATGTGGGCCTATAAGTTTCATACTGTCCTCCAAACATGGATTGCACCCTGAAATCCCCTTCTTTAGGTGTCTTTCGTACAGCATGAGAAAACTCATTTTGAATAAATACCATCGATATTTCACCACTTATTTTTATTTGTGGTAAAAATTTTTGAACAAGCCAGTCCTCCTTTTTAAATTTTTCAGCATATAAATCAAGGGCTTTTTCAATCTCATTTTTATTAAATACACTCGTTTGATATGCTCCGGCCGAGACCGCCGGTTTAATTACAAAATAATCCCAATCTATTGGCAACAAACCATGGAGGTCCACAGCGGGGGCAGCCTCTAAAAAACAAGTGGGAATGAGCTTAAAATAAGGTTCTACATCCTTAAGGTAAAACTTGTGTAAGTTTTTGGAGATAACAGACAATGGATTTAGCGTTGGGATGGCTTTTTCTTCAAGTTCGACTAAAAACTGAAAAAAGGCTTCCTTCTTTTCAAAATAATCCCAGGTGTTTCGAAAAATAAGCAAATCCCAGGCTGTAACATCCAGGTTAGGGTCGTCCCAAATTACAGGATGGGCATCCACTCCCCGATGATGCAAATTTGCGCATAATGCCTGATCAGCTCCGTACAATTGTGGAAAACGCTGGCAGGTAAGCATGCCGATCTTAAATGGGTGACTGGCCATAGTTCAATTGATTTTATCACAAATATCCACTATTCTCAAAACAATATTTTGATAATTCTAAAATCAATGAATAATAAACAATAATATTTGGTCTTTTCTACATTTGGTTTAGAATTGAAGATTGGCGTAATTTCCAATATATTTGTACTATGATAACTGCCAAGTCCATTGAAGAGGTAATGAGTGCCGTCAAAATTGAAGACGTCATTGAAGACTTCGTCAATTTGAAACGTAAGGGCACCAACTACACAGGACTCTGTCCATTTCATGATGAAAAGACCCCCTCCTTTGCTGTCTCTCCTTCAAAGGGTATTTTCAAATGTTTTGGATGTGGCAAAGGAGGATCGGCTCTCAATTTTATCATGGAGCACGAATCGTTGAGTTATACTGAAGCCATCCGTTACTTGGCCAACAAGTATAGAATTGAACTGGTAGAAACACAACAAACCCAGGAAGAAAAAGAAGCGAAAGAACTTTCAGACAGCCTTTACATTCTCAACGATTTTGCAAGACAGTATTATCAGGATCAACTATTCAATACCGATGAAGGTAAATCGGTAGGATTGAGTTATTTCAAAGAAAGGGGTTACCTCGAAACTACCATCAAATCATTTGGTTTGGGATATGCCCCCAGCACAAAAGACGGTTTTACACAGGCTGCGCTCAAAAAACAGTTTAAGGAAGAGCATCTTAAATTGCTTGGGTTAACAACGCGCACAGACAATGATTTTTTCAGATCGAGGGTAATGTTTTCTATTCATAACCTGAGTGGAAAAGTGGTGGCACTGGCTGGTAGGATCATGACCAATGATAAAAACCAACCCAAGTACATCAACTCGCCTGAATCTGAGATCTATATCAAGCACAAGATCCTGTACGGCATCTACCAGGCCAAAACTGCCATTAGAAAGGAAGATGAATGCATACTGGTTGAAGGTTATACCGATGTTATCACCCTACACCAGGGTGGCATCCAAAATGTGGTGGCCTCTTCAGGAACTGCCCTCAACAAAGAGCAGGTCAAACTCATCAAACGTTTTACACAAAACATTAAACTTATTTACGACGGTGACCCGGCCGGCATAAATGCAGCACTAAGAGGGTTGGATATTATCCTCGAAGAGGATATGAACATCCGCCTTGTTTTATTACCCGATAAAGAAGACCCTGATTCCTTTTTTAAAAAACAAGGCACAGAAAAATTCCAGCAATTTTTAAAAGATAATGAAAAGGATTTTATCCTCTTTAAAGCAGATCATTTGCTCCAATTTGCGGGCAACGACCCCATTAAAAGGGTAGAAGTTTTTAAGGAAATCATTCAATCCATAGCCAAAGTAGCCGACCACATGAAACGGCATACTTATATCAATCTGTGTAGCAACCTCATGAAAATGGATGAACAAATCCTGATTTCTGAGGTCGCCAAAGTAATGGATCAAAATTTAAAAAACAGAAGGGTCCAGGAAAACAGAGATAGAATCAGAGCCGGGAGGTCAGATACAAATCAAACCATTGAAGAAAAGGCAGTTCATTTTGAGGATGACATGCCCGTATTGCCGCTCACAACCCGACTCACAGGCGACGAATATCAGGAACGGGACTTGACGCGAATTTTGATATGTGGTTGCGACAAGCCCTATTCAGAAGAATCGGGCATCACCATAGGAGAATACCTTATTACCAACATAGAAGACAGCATAGACAGTTTTGAGAATAATTTGTATAAAAAGATTTTTACCATTGCCATTGAGGTAATGCAAAAAAAAGAAAAATTAGTTCCTACGTATTTTGTGCATCATCCAGACAATGAAATATCCATTTTAGCCATCGACTTTTTATCAACACCTTATGCCCTGGCAAAATGGGATGAAAGGAACATCTTTTTACAAAC
>CALMWS010000217.1 GCA_937870795.1 uncultured Bacteroidota bacterium
ATAAACTGCAAACCTCTGAACTCATTTATGATGAAAATCTGAAAAAAATTTACACAGAAAAATTCATCAGGATAACCCGCCCCAGCCTGGGCGACACCATCTATGGCATTGGCTTTGAAACCGACCAGAATTTCAATCGCATTGAAATCAAGCAAAAGATCAAAGGCAAGTTGGGGGGAGGTGAATTTATTCCGGATTGAGGGTCCAAATCCACTTTTTGAGGGTCAAAGCCCAATATTTTAATGAGGGAAGCTGCAAATTTGTACGTATAACCATAGAAACAAAATTTAATAAATGAGAATCATTGGAATCCTCTTAGTTGGGCTGTTATTTTTGAACTCCTGCTCAAACGACAATACACTGGGCAATATTGACCTTTCAGGCAGTAAATGGGTGGTCTCAAAATGTGTAAAGGATGGACAAGACATTAGTTCAGAATTTGCAGACTATGTTTTTGATTTTATTGATGGGGGTTTGGTCACCGCTACAAAAGGAGGCCTTGTGATCAAAGGCACATGGTCAAAAGTACAGGACAGTGGAAAGACAAAATTCATTATCAACTTTGCCAATCCTGATTATTTCAGAGAAATCAGTGAAGATTGGGTTGTAGTCAAAGAAAATGCAGAAGTGCTTGAGCTTTCAGGTGGAGACAGTGGCTCGCTTACTGGAAAAGATATCTTGAATTTTAAGATCAGCAACTGATTAGTGGGAGCATGTGTTGCCATACTTCTTCTGCCAGCTGCTCCATTGTTTGATAGCCATTTATGATAATTATGTTTTCCTGGTCTTTGACCCTATCGATGGCTTGCATGTAATTTTTACGTACCGTACTGATTCTGTTTTCATTTTCAAATCTGTCAAGCTGTTGCCTTCCGAAGGATAGTCGCCTGAGACTTTCTTCAACAGTGATGTCAATGAAAAAGGTGATATCAGGCCGCTTTAGCGCTGCGCAAATGCTATTGGCTTCAATCACCCAATCGAGCGATACATGGGGAACATGGTAGGCATAAGACGACAAGTAATACCGATCAGAAATTACATTTACACCATTGTTGATGTATTGCAACATGCCGTACTCTTTGTGGGTGAGGTGATCAATCCTATCTGCCAGAAAGAGGGCAGCAATGGTTTTTTCATCACCTTCCATTTCACCAGTCAAGATTGCTCTTATGGTTTTGCCAATGTGGTTTTTGGTGGGCTCAGCGGTTACATGACAGGGCTTGCCGTGATCGGTCATCTTCTTTTCCAGAGCCTTGATGAGCGTTGATTTGCCGGCTCCATCAATGCCTTCAAGGGCAAAAAATTTTCCACTTGCCATGTTATTGTCCTATAGTTTGTCTACCAGTTTGATTTCAATGAGTTCACTGGTGTTGTAATCCGATTTCAGGATGATCTCCTTGGTTTCTCCCCTGTATTTGTATTTGACCCCAATGGTATTTGGGGGTCTTTTGCCCACATTATCTGCGTGCAGCAGGAGGAAGT
>CALMWS010000218.1 GCA_937870795.1 uncultured Bacteroidota bacterium
GCTGCAAAGCCGCCAAATACCACCGAATGTACCGCACCTATTCTAGCGCAGGCCAGCATGGCAATCACAGCTTCAGGTACCATGGGCATGTAAATGATGATGCGATCTCCCTTAACAACACCGAGTGACTGCAACACCCCTGCAAACAAGGCTACTTCGTCCCTCAATTCTGTATATGTGAATATTTTTTGGCTTTCTGTTACCGGCGAATCCCAAATTAGGGCTGCCTGGTCTCCTCTGCCATTGGCTACATGCCTGTCAAGCGCCAGGTAGGAGGTATTGAGCTTACCTCCGTCAAACCAGCGATCTAAGCCATAACCATCTTTGGAATGGATGTGGTGGGGAAATTCAAACCAATCAATTTTACGTGCTTCCTGTTCCCAGAATTCAACTGGAAAAAGCACGCTCTGCTTGTGCATAACGGAATAGTCCATGGCCATTGTTTTATTCTAAGTTAGATTACAACATCACACCCGCCTTGAGCTCATCTACGATCTCGGGGTTGAGTAAAGTAGAGACATCACCAAGGCTATCGCCTTCACCACAAGCAATTTTCCTCAATATTCTGCGCATGATTTTACCCGATCTTGTCTTGGGCAAGCCACTTACCACCTGAATCCTGTCAGGTTTTGCAATGGCACCAATCTCTTTGGTGACCACCATCAGCACTTCATTGCGGAAATGTTCTTCATCGGTAATGGGAAATTGAG
Source organism: uncultured Bacteroidota bacterium (assembly GCA_937870795.1). GTDB lineage: Bacteria > Bacteroidota > Bacteroidia > Chitinophagales > Saprospiraceae > JADKBO01. The sequence continues at coordinate 711 of CALMWS010000218.1, forward strand.
TGATAACGTAAGCGTATATACCTTGACCCTTGATGTCGTGTGGGTAACCCACCACAGCGCTTTCCACTACATTGGAGTGCTGGTTGATGGCATTCTCAACTTCAGCTGTACCTATGCGGTGACCAGAAACATTGATCACATCGTCTACCCTGCCTATGATTCTGTACCTGCCGTCTTCATCTCTTCTGCAGCCATCTCCTGTAAAATACATGCCTTCGAAACCGGCAAAATAGTTGAGTCGGCAACGTTCATGGTCACCATAAGTAGTGCGTAAGATCGATGGCCACGGAAACTTAATACACAACAAGCCCTCGAGTCCGTTTTCATGGATCTCGTGTCCGGCCGGATCCACCAGACAGGGTTGTACTCCCGGCAATGGATAGGAGGCAAAACAGGGCTTGGTATCCGTAACGTTGGGAATGGGTGTAATAAGAATGCCTCCCGTCTCGGTTTGCCACCAGGTATCTACCAGAGGTGCTCTGCCACGACCCACCTTGTTTTCGTACCAAAGCCAGGCTTCTTCATTGATAGGTTCGCCTACAGAACCAATGACTTTAAGCGACGACAAATCGTATTTATCCGGCTCGTCGTGTCCGGCTGCCATGAGTGCCCTGATGGCCGTAGGAGCAGTGTAAAACTGTGTTATCTTGTGTTTCTCGATCACTTGCCAAAACCTGCCTGCGTCGGGATAGGTAGGAACACCTTCAAACATTACGGTGGTAGCACCCGATAACAAAGGACCATAAATAATATAGGAGTGTCCTGTTATCCATCCCACATCAGCCGTACACCAGTAGATGTCTCCATCGTTGTATTGAAATACATTGCGAAATGAGTAACACGTATACACCATATAGCCTCCACACGTATGCACTACTCCTTTGGGTTTGCCCGTTGAACCCGAAGTGTAGAGGATAAACAACATGTCTTCAGAGTCCATTTCTTCGGCTTCACAAATGTCGCTTTGGTGATCTACAATGTCGTGCCACCACACATCTTTTTCTGCATTAAAATTAACGGTATCGCCAGTGGTTTTGTGTACCAGCACTTTTTCAACAGATTCACAACCCATTGCAAGTGCATCATCTACCACAGCTTTGACAGGTATGTTTTTGGCTCCCCTGGAATTATAATCTGAACAAATCACCATTTTACAGGCTGCATCTTTGATTCGTTCTGCTAAGGCTGTTGCTGAAAACCCGGCAAATACTACTGAATGGATGGCACCAATCCTGGCACATGCCAAAATGGCTATGGTCACCTCCGGAATCATGGGCATGTAAAAACACACGCGGTCTCCCTTTCCGACACCCATTTCTTTTAGTGCATTGGCACATTTGTTAACAGCTGCCAGCAGTTGGCGGTAGGTATATGAAATGTTTGCTTTGTTGGGGTCGTTGGCTTCCCAAAGTATGGCGGTTTGATCACCACGGGTAGCTATGTGCCTGTCCAGGCAATTTTCGGTGATGTTGAGCTTTCCACCAATGAACCACTGCACATCCGGATTGATAAAGTCATTCTTAAGCACGGTATGCCATTTTCTGCGCCAGAAAAAAGTAGATGCCTGCTCTGCCCAAAAGGCTTCAGGTGCTTCTACACTGTATTTGTATGCTTCCTGATATTCCTGGAGCGATTTGATTTGTAGGGTCATGGTTTGTGAATTTCCTACAAATATATAAATATATAGATTTCTATATGTATTTTTTGTGAATTTTTTTATTCATTCAACGAAAGAATTTCACTCACTTTGTCCAGGAGGTCATCATTGTCAAAAGGCTTCACTACATAAACCTCTGCTCCGGCGTCGTAGCCCTGCATTTTGTCGTCAAGCGTACCCTTGGCCGTGAGAAAAACGATGGCTGTCTGATCGAGTCCGGGACGCTGCCGAATGGCTTTTGCTACGGCGAAGCCGTCGATACCCGGCATCATCACATCCAGAATTACCACCTTGGGGGCAAATGACGTTACTGCCTCCAATGCTGAAAATCCATCTGTAAAGGTCTTTACCTCATACCCGGCAACACTAAAAATATGATCGAGGGCCATACCTATATGTGCTTCATCATCCACAACCATCAATCTGACCTTTTCCTGGTTCATATTAAATTGAATTTAGATATAAATATATAAAAAACTATATACCAAAGTCTATATGTGTTCAAAGTTTCGAAAATCTCCCACGTTGGGTAGATGTACATCCGGAAAATGGATGACAAACCTGCTTCCTATACTTTCATCAGAATACACCGCTATCTCTCCTTTTGCCATGGTCACCAATTTTTTGGTAATAAACAAGCCCAGCCCACTGCCCTCGGGTTTAGCCTTATGGCCATCTCTCACCTGGGTAAACTTATCAAAAATGATTTGCCTGAAATCAGCAGGGATGACCTTGCCGTTGTTGATAAATTCGAGGTACCAACCCTCACCTACCCCGCCATCATAAGACAACACTTCCAATTTTGGCTGGTCGGCATCGCTAAATTTTATGCCATTAGACAAAAGATTGAGAAAAATTTGCAGCAATTTATCCTCAGCAAGGCCTACCCATGGATTGCGGGCTTTGAGTGTTATTTTGGGTTCAATGCCTCTGTTGTTAAGCAGGGGTTGCAATCGCTCTATGGATTCAGCCAATACCTGGTGAGCATTGACAGCAAAAGCACCTTCGCCTTGCAGGATTTCGAGTCTTTCCACATCCAGCACCTGATTGACCAGATTTTTGATGCGATCACACTCTTTGATAATAATGCTCAGGTACGAGCGGCTTTGTTCCTCTGAAAGTGCATTGCCTTTCTCCAATATTTGTGCAAACGATCTGATGGTGGTTATGGGGGTGCGCAACTCATGGGTTACTGTAGAAATGAACTCAGCTTTGAGTGTATCCAGGGCCTTCAATTGTTGGTTGACATCGTGCAATTCTTTACTAGCCGATTCCAATTCTTTGGTTTTGTCTTCGAGTGCTGTGCTATAAGCCAGAATTTCTTTGGTTTGGTTCAGCATTTCATTGAGCTCATCTATGGTGGGTGTGGCTTGCCGAATATCTGAGCCAACAGGATCTTGGCCGAAGCTGAACCAAAAGCTCCCGTAAGTGTTTGCTCCACGAAGGCAATGAATTCTGGACTGGCAATATCGTCAGTTTCTTTTCCTTTTCTGACCTTCCCTTTAAATTTTTTTAATGCGAGCCGGGCTTGTGCAGGACCCAAAAACCGGTGCAGTAAATCTTTGAGCCGAGAAGCAGAAGCTTCTCTTCTGATCACTTCGATATCAGGACTACCAGTATATTTTTCAATATTGACAAACACATCGCCCTGGGTGCGCTCTTCCACCCCTATGGATGAAAAAACTGAAATGATCACAAAACTTCCCATGTTAAAAATCATAGACCAGAAACATGCATGGGATATAGGATCCATGCCTTCTATGCCAAAGAGGTGGTGAGGCCTGAGCCACCACAAACCAAAATATCCCTCTTCCATAAACTGGTTACTGATGATGCCACTCTCTGCCAGGGTTGGCAAGGGCAGGGTAATCAACCAAATGACAAAGCCAAAAATCAAGCCTGCCACAGCTCCCTTTTTGGAGGCCGATGCCCAGTACATTCCTCCCAAAGCTGAAGGCAAAAGCTGTAAAATAGCTGCAAATGAAATCAAACCAATAGACACCAGCGGAAAATCTTTGCTCACCAGTTTATAAAAGGCATAAGCCAAAAATAAGATAACCACAATCACGATTCGCCTTAGACCCAACAAACGATCTGACAACAAAGCATAACCATCTGCCCCTACAGTGCGCGACCTCACCAACAGTGGCATGAGCAGATTGTTGGAGACCATGATGCTAAGTGCAATGACAGAGACCACAACCATAGAGGCAGCAGCACTAAAGCCTCCAATATAAACCAACAATGCCAGCCAGGGTGCATCCGCCCACAATGGTAGACTCAACACATAAGTATCTGGTTCAATATTTGCTGAGAGCAGCATCTTGCCGGCAATAGCAATGGGGAAAACAAATAAAGAAATTAAAAACAAGTACAAAGGAAACAGCCAGGAAGCCATTCTTGTATGTGTGATGTTGTGATTCTCTACCACCGCAACGTGAAACTGCCTTGGAAGCATCAAAATGGCAGAAGCAGACAGCACCATAACCCAAAACCAGGAAGTACCAAAGCCGCTGCTTTCGTGGGCAACATACAATTGCCTTATGTGTTCATACTTTGCTCCCTGCTGAAATACGTGGCCAAAGCCGTTGAATAAAAAATAAACCACAAAAACGCCTACCGATAGAAAGGCAACCAGTTTTACCAGTGATTCAAATGCTATGGCGGCAATAAGACCTTCATGCCTCTCATTTGGATCCAGACTCCGGGTACCAAACAAGATGGTAAATACAGCCAATAAGATGGTAAAATAATTGACTTTATCGCGGTAAAATGTACTGCCATCCCAAAAACTATCCACTTCATTTTGCCTTGTGATGATGTCAAAGC
>CALMWS010000219.1 GCA_937870795.1 uncultured Bacteroidota bacterium
TACAACACATCGTCTATGCTCAATGGCTGGATGGCTATGTGTTGGCTGCAGCTTGCTTTTGATCCCAAAAGATCTGTTACTATATATTCAATTACTATGTTTTCTCCAATGCACTCATCTCCGGTAACCTTAGTGGTATGGGTCAAGGTATAATCAGAGCATTCAAATACTTCCGGTTCAGGTATTTCGATATCACCACTTAGGATACCTTCTTTATCCAGACATGTAAAATGACACGGAGTTTGAAGATTGGCTGGTCCAGAAAAGGTCCAGCTGTAACTGCCCATTTGACCAGCCACCCAGGTACTGCTCACGAGGTAGTAAGTTCCCGGAGTGAGGTTTATCGTAAATGAAGGTTCTGTTTCAAATATTCCATTGATATCATCATCTCCACCAATCAGGTTGGTGCATGGGTCATTGGCATCGAAGCTGCCTGCATAAATCCCGGCTATGCCATCAAACAACGGTGAGTCATCCATGGTAAATGTATAATTGCCACCAACGGCAACTGTAAATTGCAATACATCATAAAGTATACCTGGATTAGGGGCAAAGCCATCGAAGGCCCAACAAGCACCAGGTGCAAAATCATTGTCTTCACTGTCCCAAATACCCTGCAAATCGAGCAAATCGCACATGGGCTGCTCACAGCGGATAATAGGTGGCAATTTGTCTTCAGCATAAATAACCCCCCAGCAACTATTGCCTGTATCAGGATCGGTTACGGTGACATTGTAAACACCGGGTTGGGTAATTTCCTGTCCCATAATGCCGGAAATATTAACAATATAATCATCATAGCATCCATAAGGGCCACCCTCCAGAATCATATCTGCATTTACAAAAGCATAACAATCTGCATCCAATGACAAATTGATTCTATCATTACAAGCCAACGCAGTGGTTGGATAAGGATATTCCAGAATATTTACCTGATAGGAGCATGCTACCGGTCCATTTCCGAAAAAGTCAAAGACCTCAAAGGTAATGGTCACCGGAGAATCGTCTTTGTGAACAAAAACTCCCGGAAGGGGTCCTCCTGTCTGGTTGATCACCGGATCTCCGGCACAATTGTCTATCACCTCAGGTTTAGGGAATTGGGCAAACACCCCACATTCTCCTGGAGAAAGGATGATGGTTTGGTTGGGTGGGCAAACTACCTGTGGCAGCCTGTTATCACCAATCAGGATGGTTTGACTAAACGTATTGGGTGGGCAAACCGGTGTAGCATTGGTTGTAAATGTTCCCAGTGGGAAAGGAGTTGGTGCAGTTGCATTGGTTGTGGTATTGTCCAAAACATTGACTCCTCCGTAAATCCAATCGTTAACATTAAAATAATTGCCTGCGATATTTTGATTGTTTTTTCTGTAAACCCAGCCATCCATGTATTCCCATGCAAGTCCGGTGCCGCTTTGATTGATTTCACCAAACACATCAATCACATCGCCACTACAGAAGAGTTCAATAGCATCATCGCCATTGATTTGGAAGTCAGGGAAAATATAGTCAGGTGCAAAACCAAAGTATGCCTGGAAATCTACGCCATTTACAGCTGCATAAATGAAGCTGCCTTTGGGTACAAAATCGTTGGGAAATACATCTTCAATGCCATCGCTACCACCACCATTGTTGGCAACACCTAGTCCGTAAATGCTAAGGTCTGCGATGTCTTCTATTGCATAAAATTCAATTGCCTTTGGCTGGCCACCTACGAGCGGTCCATCTACAAAACCAGTAATGATTAGGTTGCCACAAGCATAAACATTATTGGTTACAGTATAGGTGCCAATTTGAGTATTTGACAATTCAATTTCACCAGTTAAGTTGTCAAGGTCTACATTGTTGGGGTTGCCCTGGGTAACGCGGTAAATACCGTCAACGCCAGTGGTGTGTGACACTACAGGATTGGGACCATTGGGGCAAAATTCCTGGGCCTGATAAGCAAATTGTGCAGATAATGGTGGTTGTATGAAAGTGATTGAAGTACTATCTTTTGAAGTTCCACATATAGCATCAGTGGCTCTGTAATAAAGATATACACTGCTGCCTACTTCTGAGGCATTGGGAGTATATGTGGAAGTAGGTGAGTTGACATTTGAAAATGTACCTGCTCCACCGTTCCAGGTTCCAACACCGCTTGCTGCCAGTGTGACCGGCATAGGCCCGCATGTTACCCTGCCTGGGCCCGCATCAACCACGGGAGCAGGGCGAATGGTAATGGTATCCATAAATACAAAAGTACAACTGGAGGATCCACCGCAAAGTCCCGGAGAAAAGTTGGCTGTTGGGTATGGTGGAGTTGCTGTGGCATTTGTACCTGTGGTTACATTGGAATCATCGAGTGCATCGGGACCGCTGTAGCTCCATTGAGATGGAATGTAAACCGAACTTGGACAGCTACCTGGATTCCTGTGCCCCCATCCATCCATTGTTTCCCATGATTGGCCGGTACCATCAACACCAGGTACACCGTAGACATCTACTACAGATCCGCTTTGGAACAACAATACAGCATCATCGCCATTGTTGTTGGCCACAGCATTTACAAAGTTGGGAGCAAAACCCATCCATTGGGTGAAGCCTGTGGTTTCAGAAGCAACGTAAATGAAAGCGCCTGCTGCCACTGAAACTGCAGGGAATACATAATCGGGTACGCCCGCAGAAGGAGTGCCATTGCTGGCATTTTCCAAACCAAAGATGCTGAGGTTGGGAATCGCCTGAATGGCATATAGTTCGATGAATTTTGGAAGGCCTCCGGTAAGGGGTCCATCCAAAATACCGGTAATAATCAAAGAAGGCCCAGATGTTGAAGCAGGTATTGTATTTGTAATTTTGTATACACCCGGTGTACTGGTAGCCGGTGTAATAACCCCGCTTACTGAATTGATAGACAAGGTTCCAATACCTCCAATGGGTGAATAAGTATAGGTTCCATTTCTGCCAAAAGTATTGTGGGTAGGTGCTTGTGGACTGCCATTGGTGCACAACACATTGGGGTCATATTGAAACTGTGCCTGATTGGCAGGATAAGTGACACTTACTGCATCGTTGGTAGCACCGCATGAGTTTGTTACTGTGTAGGTAAGGTTAAAGGTTGTGCCCTCCTGTGCAGGAGCCGGGGTATAAGTTGTCATGGCATTGGCGGGGTTGGCAAAGCTGCCACTTCCACCGGTCCACATACCAGGGCCGTTGGCCATAGCAGCCAGATTAACCGGACCAAAACATGCCGAAATATCAGAACCGGCATTGACAGTAGGCAGGGCAATGACATTGATCCACACCGTATCAAAATTAGGAGCACACGCCCCTTGAACGGTCCAGGTCAATATTACTGTTGTACCTGCTTCAGAAGGTGCTGGTGTATAGCTTGCATTGGCCAAGTTGGGGTTATTGAAACTGCCAGCTCCGCCCGACCAGGTTCCAGTGCCTGTAGCACTCAGGGTGAACGAAGCATTGGCGCATACGCTGCCCCCTTGTCCTTCATTTACAGGCAAACCATTGGTTATAATAAAATGAGCTGTATCTATCTGGATACAACCGGGGTATGCCGGGGTGATACCATCCAGCGAAACATTGCCATTGGCTTCTCCTTGATAATTAAGCGTGATTACATTTGGGCCTGCAGGCAAGCCGGAGGGATTAAAGTTGTTTCCCATAACACCGGATCCACTCCAATTGTAAGTACCCATGCCACCATCTCCTGAAATATCTGCAGTTAGCAAAACACCGGACTGACCAGCGCAATTGGCAAAAGGTCCCTGCGCATCAATGAATACATCGGGATATGCACAGATATTAGAAATTGAATCTTGAAAAACACCATTGATGCTGATGATTGCTAAATAACCAAGATTATCAACGTGGTTAAAACTTGCTACATATACACCCGGTGTCACCTCTGTAAATCCGGTATAACCAACACATCCGGTACAAACTGCTGTAACATTGGCTCCGGCAGGTCCGGTAACGGTGATTTCTTCTCCAAAGGTGCCGTCATTTCCAGCGAGTGAAGCGTCGTTGTTACATGAACATGGGTCTGTTATAGTGACCGTTACCGCCGGCTCTTGTTGTGAACAGGCTCCCGGGTCAACCACCACATCAGTAATCATGCACGATGAACCGGTCTGGGAATCAGTAACAGTAAGGGTAATATTGCCAGCTCCTGCAGAACCGGATTGTAATCTAAAAAATGAAGCACTGCCATAAGGTACGTTGCTGGCAGGACTGGTGCCATTTAGCAAAACGGAACCTGAGGAAACTGAAACATTATATCCCTGATTACCAAGATTGGTGCCAGTAGGATTAAGGGTAAACCAAATGTAATCATCTGCTGAAGATGAGGTTTCTTCGTTGTTTTCACAATGCACATCGGCTAAGCCAGTTGAGCTAAGATCGCAGGGGCCGCATGATGTTATGGTTACAACGGCAGCACCAGAAAGATTTGCCGGAGCTACTGGGCAGCCATTGGCGTCTTTGACAGAGACCAGTGTGAAAGTTGTAGTCACAGAAACAGGCAATGCAATGGGGCTGCCACTGGTGTATGAATTGTAAGTATAGTTGGTAACCCCATCTGTAATAACAACAGAATCAGGTGCGGTGCCTCCAGTGATGGTTACGATCATAGGGATATCACCGGTGTTGGTTTCAGAACAAAAACTACCACTGCCTGAAATTACAGCTGCTGTTGGTCCGGTTGCTGTACCTGTGATGTTGATGTCGTCTATACCCACCCACTCGTCATTTCCGGCTGCATTGGAAGTAATGATTCTAACTTGCACCAAAGCCTGGTTGTCGCACGCTGCAGGTAAAGTAGCACTCACTGCGGTAACCAGCGTGGCCAAGCTTGGGCCCGATGTAGCATCTGCAACGAAGCCTGCAGGAACATTGGTGAAGGGTCCTGTATTTCCAATTCGATATTGCAGTGCTACTGCCTGAATGGCATTGTCTGTAGAACCATCGATATCTTTAATGTTGTAATTGACCTGAATGCCGGCCATACACTTGGTATTGAGGGAAATTACAATGTTGGGGGCATCTGCCGTTCCTGAGCCTTGAAGGGCTACTACATTGTAAGTACTTTCAAATTCAGCAACTCCACCCGCAGTGTTGGTATTGGGGTTGGTCTGGTTGGCTGTGACATTGACCACAATGGTACCCTCACCCAAAAGTGTCTGAGGATCTACGCCTGTGGCAGCAGTGATGTCATCACCACGATAGCCTATGATGCCGGGTACACCTGTCCAAACATTGTTGGTGGTGATCAATCCGGTATTTGACCAGTCTTGGGTAAAGGGAAGCGTCTGTGCCGTTTGAGCATTTACCTGATATACAAGTACAATGCAAAACAGCCATACCAATAGATTTTTGGTTCTGTTCATGAGTCGGTTGGTTAATAAACGAGCTACAAAATTAGTGAATTCTCTCGTTTAAACCTAATGAAACTGCGTAAATTCAATGTTAAATCTTCTTAATTATGAAACACTTATAAAAAAATAACATTACCAAAAATCCTATTCTTTAAAGCCTGTAAATAACGGAATTACCATCGGCATCCAGCAAAGCCTGCGCATCCATGGGCAGAGTTACCATATCGGGCACATGACCCACCGGAAAGCCATAAATGGCTGGTTTTTTTATTTTATTTACAAAATCTTGTAATACTTCTATTAAATTAAAAGAATTTTCTTCTGTTTTAACCTCACAATCGTAGAAAGTACCAAATATTATTCCGCTGCATTTGGTTATGTCAGATGCTTGACTCAATTGGGTCAACATTCTGTCAATACGGTAAGGCTTTTCCCCAACTTCTTCGATAAAGACCAATTTATGTTTGTATGACGGTGCAAATTGAGTGCCTGCCATTGCTGCCAATAAAGTAAGATTGCCTCCGGTTAATCTTCCTTCTGCCTTACCTGGAAAAAGCATTTTGATCTCTTGTCGATACTTTTCTTCTGTCTGTATATGAGGACTTACCTGAAATTCAGTTTGACCCTCAAAAAACATAGCCTTCACTTGCTGAAGTGTATATTCACTGAAAAGCTGACTTGAAGCCACCGGACCATGAAAGGTCTGTAAACCACATTTTTGGTAAAAAGCATGGTGCAAAGCAGTTATGTCGCTATACCCAATGAAAACTTTGGTATTTTTCTTTATCAGTCCATAATCGATGTATGGCAAAAGTCGGGTGCAGCCATAACCGCCACGCAAACACCACACACCCTTGACTTCGGGGTTTGCAAATGCCCAATGCAGGTCTGCCAGCCTTTGCTCATCTGTAGCTGAAAAATAGCCATAGGTGCTCCTGGCAATTTCATTGTACACGGGAACCAGGCCCAGGTTTTCCATATTACTGACGGCATTGGCAAATTTCTCTGCTGCTACCGGACCGGCCGGAGAAATCAGGGCAATTTTATCTCCTTTTTTGAGCATTGCCGGTTTTTTAAGTTTTGAAAAATGTTGGTTTTGTTCCGGGCTGGCCAACGACTTAATTCCCATTAAGCCTGCCGGCAAATACATGCTGAATTCCCTGCGTTTCATACAATCTTCACATCTATTGTCTGGCAATATTAAGAAGATTTGGCCGGGTTTTGATAAACACCGACCACCAGAAATTGAGTCTTATTCGTATCGAAGCGATTCTATGGGATCCAGACGAGCTGCCTTAAGCGCCGGATATAAGCCAGACACTATGCCTACAATGACACAAACGATTATACCCAACATGATCCATGCCCAGGGAATAAAAAATTTGCCCTTGATGATAAGTGTAATACCATACCCCATGCCAATGCCTAAAAGAATGCCAACAAGGCCGCCTAACAGGCAAATGACGATGGCTTCAGTCAGAAACTGAATAAGGATGTTGTTGCTGGTTGCTCCCAATGCCTTGCGCACTCCAATTTCTTTGGTACGCTCGGTAACAGAAACCAACATGATGTTCATCAGACCGATGGAGGCACCCAATAAAGTAAGCATGGCTATAATGACAGTACTCAATCGCAACGTTGAGGTCATTTCTTTCAGCTTTTGAAGGATAGAATCGCTTTTTCTGATTTCAAAATCATTTTGGTCAATGGCGCTTAGTTTTCGTATATTTCGCATGATGCCGGTAGCATTGTTGATGGCAACATCTACCATAGATGCGTTGGCCATGGCTATGTTCACGCCATAATTTTTTTCAGCAAAACCATACTTAAATTTTGCCGGAAGTAAAGGTATGTAAACCACCCTGTCGGCTCCACCTCCATTTCCACTGCCCTTGGCTTTGATCACACCAATGACTTCGTAACGATCCGCGTTTACTGATATGTTTTTGCCTAATGCCTTTTCAGCTTTGCCGTCAAACAACTTTTTTACTACATCTGATCCGAGGATGACTTTATTGGTTTCATTGATGGCAAAATTTCGACCCGTTTCCAATTCCATGGACGAGGTGGTAAAGTAGTTTTCATCGATGCCAAAAACATTTACATTGGGATTTGTTTTTTCATCTCCCCACTTAATTGTGGCTCCCGATTCACAACGCGTTTCAATAGAAACATGAGCTCCACTGTATTTAAATTTTTCTTTGAATTCCATGGCCTGTTCAAAGGTTATGGGTGGAGATTCTACCGTTTTTTTCCCTTTTTTGGTGGTTTTGATGGTTTCTTCTGCCGGTCTGACTCTAAAGGTATTGGCTCCCAATCTGTTGAAATTGTCGCTCATGGAAAACAAGATGGCATCAATGGCAGTAAGAATGCCCACCAGACAGGTAATGCCCACTGCAATGATCAATAGGGTCAGCATCGATCTCAATAGATTGTTTTTGATCGAAACAATGGCTTCTTTTATGTTTTCTGTAAAATCCAAAGACTTTCAATTTCTCCACTAAGGTAAAAGAAATTTACCGCAATCTGCGAAGATTCAGATGGGTGGGCAGGTAAAATTCGACCAGCGCACCCTATTTATCTATCAGCTTTCTGTTGACTGCGCTTCTTCAATGTCCTCATCTCCGGCGTAGACCCAGAAATTGTTGACACCTTCTCCCTGTAGGATTTTAACCTGTTGCAGATTTAGTAATTCAAGCAAGGCCAGGAAAGTTACCAGGGCATGGATCCTGTTTTCAGCTTTTTCAAACAGACCGGCAAAGTCAACCCGCTCGCTGCTTTTAATGCTTTCCATGATAAACTGCTGCTGGTTTTCAATGGTGTAACCATACTTTACAATCGTATGAACGGGCTTGTTTTTTTGCTGCTCAAACCGATCCATGATTTTTTGGAAGGTTAGCAACAATTTGTATAGAGATAGTGACTCCAGCTCCAGATCGACCAGAGCCTTTCCTGCTATCATCTTTAATTCAGTGGCTGCATCACCCCTGTGGTGTCTTGATAATCGAATGTCTTCCAGGGCTGCAAAATCATCGACCACTTCTTTGAATCGTTTGTACTCCAGCAACCGCTGGGCCAATTCTTCCCTTGGATCGATTTCGTTTCCTTGCTCATCGAGTTCTTTACGGGGAATCAGCATTTTTGCCTTGATGCGCATCAAAGTTGCTGCTACCAGAATAAATTCACTGGCTACATCGATGTTGAGGGTTTCAAGCTCTTTGATGTACGACAAAAAATCATCCGTAATTTTGGCAATAGGAATGTCATTGATGTCGAGCTCATCCCTTTCAATGAAGAAAAGCAACAGGTCGAAAGGACCTTCAAATCGTTCTGTTTTTATAGTATACGTTTGCAATCCTGTATATTTTAAACGTACATTTCATCGGCAGCCGCCATGGCAGCTCCTATGACACCGGCTGCGTTTTGCAAAGATGCGGGCTCTACCGGCGTTTTTATGGTGATGTAGTTTTTGTACGAAATAAATTCCTTGCTCACCCCTCCTCCTATGATAAATCGGTCAGGCGATAAGTAAAAGTCCAGCATTTTAAGGTATTCGTTGAGCTCTGTTCCCCATGTTTTCCAGCTCATTTTTTTTGCTTCTCTTGCACTATTGGAAGCATATTTTTCAGCAACAGAAGTTTTGTATTTTAAATGACCAAATTCAGTATTGGCCAACAATTTGCCATCCTTAAAGGGTGCCGATCCAATGCCCGTGCCAAGGGTCAAAAAGATGATGAAACCCTTTTTCTTTTTGCCTTTGCCAAATTTCATCTCAGCGAGGCCAGCAGCATCGGCATCATTAATGACATAAACTTGTTTCTTTAAGGACTTACTGTACTTTTGAACAATCGGGTAAGAAAGCCAGGTTTTGTCAATATTGGCCGCACTCAGCACACAGCCATTTTTAACTACTGAAGGAAAGCCAATACCAATCTTTTCGCCTCCGTATTTGAGCTTTCTTTTGAGTTCTTTGATGACAGTTAGCACTGCATCCGGAGTTGCCGGTTTGGGCGTTTTAATTTTGATTCTTTCCGTAAGTAATTCTCCGGTTTTAGGATCCACAATAGCGCCTTTTATGCCCGTAGCCCCAACATCAATGCCCAGGATTCCTTCAGTTATCATGTGATTTTTATTTTATTACCCTTACTTTAATGATTTTAACATCTTCAACAGGCCTGTCGGCATTATCGGTAGGTACTGTTGCTATCTTGTCGATGATATCGAGGCCTTTGACTATCTGTCCAAATACAGTATAGTCTTTGTCTAAAAATGGCGTTCCTCCCTGCGTAGTGAGTATTTCGCGTTGCTCTGGTGTGTATTTATATCCCTTCTGCCATTCCATCTGATCCAGCTGGGCCGCAGACAGAGGTTTGCCCTGCACCAGATAAAACTGCGAACCGGAGGAACGTTTTTCAGGATTCACCGCATCTCCCTGACGAGCCGCTGCCAGAGCTCCCTTTATATGTACCAACCCATCAACAAATTCAGCAGGCACCGTATAGCCTGGTCCTCCTACTCCAAGTCTTTGTCCTTTTTTGGCAGTCTTGCTGTCCGGGTCTCCGCCCTGGATCATAAAGCCATTGATCACACGGTGAAACAACATATTGTCGTAATATTCTGTCTCTGCCAATTTGATAAAATTGTCCCTGTGCTGGGGTGTGCTGTCGTAAAGTTTGATGGTGATGGACCCGAGTGTTGTTTCCATTTCAACGAGGCAGTCATGAGGGGCATCAAAAATGAGTTCTTTTTCCATGGTGTGTTGTTTCTTTCCTTTAATCGCAGTTAGCTTAACTGTGTATTTTCCTGATGTAATGTATTTGTGAGTTGGAGAAATGTCTTGTGAGGTTGTGCCATCACCAAAATCCCAAAGATAGGTTTCTGCTTTTTTTGATTGATTGTCAAACTTGACCTTTGCCGGGGCCGATTGGTCTTTAGATTCAGTCAGAAACCTTGCCATAGGCTTCGAACAGGAGGTCAGCATCACAGTGAGTAAGATGAAATAAAAAGCACTTTTCCGAACCATAGTTCTATTGTTGTGGATTTGTTTTTGATTCAATTTCATGTGGTTTACATGTTGCCTTTTGTCAGGACTAAAATACCCAACCTGCATTTTAAGGCCTACAAAATTATCATTTTATCCAGCAGCTATATCATTTGAAGTCGAAATTAAATACAATCTCTTTTTAACCTATTTTAGTTCAATGCCTTAAGTATTGCTTTCACTTTGAATATATCATCGTGCAACACCCTGTCTTTATCGAGTCGTGGCACCGATTTCCGGATCACGCTGTAAAGTTCTCTGCTTTTTCTACCCGCATTTTCAGCACCCCTGAAGTCGAGTGCCTGGCAGGCAACCAATGCCTCAATGGCATATACCGTGTTGACATTTTCACAAACTTTTAATAACCGTGTGGCACCATTGGCTGCCATACTCACATGGTCTTCCTGTCCTCTGCTGGAGACAATGCTGTCTACTGAGCTGGGCGTGCACAATTGCTTGTTTTGACTCACCACCGATGCAGCAGTATATTGTGCTATCATAAACCCGGATGATAACCCGGCATCTGCTGTAAGATAGGGGGGCAGCCCCCTTTCACCATGTATGAGTTGGAAAACCCTGCGCTCTGCTATATTGGCCAATTCTGCCAAAGCGATGGAGAGGTAATCTACCACCAGTCCCAGGTTTTGAGCGTGGAAATTGCCCGCTGATAAAATCAGGTCCTCTTCGTGCGATACATTTGGATTATCCGTAATGGCATTCAATTCGTTTTCTACAATTGCACTTACATGTTCGATGGCAGAAAAAGAAGCTCCATGTACTTGCGGGATACATCGAAAGGAGTAGGGATCTTGTACGCTGTACTTTTTATTGCCTGTAAGTTTGCTACCCTTCAACAATGTGAGTATTTCATTGGCAACTTTGATTTGCCCCTGGTGGTTTCGTATTCGACCAACCATTGGGTGAAAAGGATCAACACTGCATCCAAAGGCTTCAAGCGACATAACTGCGAGTCGGTTGCCGTACTTCATGGCACGTTGAGCCTGGTACACGCCCATCATGGCATGGGCCAGCGTAAATTGAGTGCCATTCAACAAAGCCAGTCCTTCTTTCGATGCCAGTGTGGTGGGTTGAATTTGCAAGGCCTTAAATACTTTGGCTGTATCTTGCATCCTGCCGTTGTAATAACATTTACCTTCTCCTATGAGCATCAGGCTCAAATGGGCAAGGGGTGCCAAATCGCCCGAAGCTCCCAGAGATCCTTGTTCGTAAATTACAGGCACCAGACCCATATTAAACAATAGGATCATGTGATCAATGAGTTCTTTTCTTACCCCCGAATAAGCCTTGCTTAAATTGATGATCTTTAGTAAAAAGATTAACCTGCACAAAGAAGGATCAACCAATGCACCCGTTCCACATGCATGAGATCGCACCAGATTAAATTGCAGGGTCGACAATTCGTCGGTGCTGATTTTTATATTACAGAGCGAGCCAAAACCCGTATTGATGCCATAAAAAACAGCATCCTTCTGACTCATTTTTTGCTCCAGGTAATTTCGGTTTGCTTTTATCTTTTTAGCCTGTTGGCCATCGAGCTGAATTTTGAGCTCCTTGTCCTCAAGTGATTTTATAATTTGGGCAATAGAATAAGGCGTGTCCTTAACGATAAATAATGCCGGCATTTCGTCAAATTTGGCGCAAATATAGCCAGCCAGCCCTGCATTTTGTCTTTTGTGTAGTCCTTATTTATCACAATCTAACCCTAATTTTAGCACAATTTGTTATCTTGGACGAATGAAGCACCTTCTATCAAACAAAATATTATCAGGTCCCGGAGTAGTAATTACGGGTGCCTTCATTGGACCCGGTACGGTCACACTCTGTTTGTTGGCCGGCATCAATAGTGGCGTTTCACTGCTTTGGGCCATCTTATTTTCAACCTTCGCAACCATTATTTTACAGGATATGGTAGTGCTCTTGGCCATCCAGGAACAACAAAGTCTTGAAACTATTTTCCTCAATCGGTTTTCAAAAAAGTGGATGCAATGGGTCTTCGCTATTTTAATTTTTTCTGCCATCATAGCAGGCAATACAGCCTACCAAAGTGGAAACCTCGCCGGCACCGGGCTGGGTGTAAACCTGATCTATGAAAATACAAATAGCCCCTGGGTCATCTTTGCCATTGCCTTGTTTTGCATCGTGATTTTTGGACTCAACAATGTTCGCAAATTTCGACAAATCCTGGGCATATTGGTGGCACTAATGAGTTTTACTTTTATGGCATTGGCCCTATATTTTATGCCCAATGTTTTAGATTTGCTGCATGGTTTGTTGATTCCTTCTGTTCAAGATGATCAAATGATGCTTGCCCTGGGACTCGTAGGTACTACCGTTGTGCCTTACAATCTATTTTTACATTCTGCCCTCGTGTGTAATGCCAGTGAAACAGAATTACATTTTATAAGAAAGGAAGGCGCTTTTTCAATTACGATCGGTGGCCTCATAAGTATGGCCATCGTAATTATTGGCAAAACCGGCGAAGGTTTACCCATATCCAACGCCACCGAAATGGCAGCCATGCTAAAAAACAACATGGGCACTGGCTCTGTATGGTTGTTTGGCCTTGGATTATTTGCGGCAGGCTTGAGTTCTGCGCTCACCGCACCTATGGCAGCCGGGAAGGTAGCTGCAAGTTTGTGGAAACACTTTTACTTGTCGCAAAAAGGGCTGGCTTTATGGATAGAAATTATGGTGGTGGTAGCAGGTGCATGGGTAGCGATTTCAAATGTCAATAACCTTTGGGTCATCAAAGTGGCACAGGTCATCAATGGCACACTACTGCCCGTATTTATCACGATGATACTTTGGCTGCTCAATTCAAGGGTTGTCATGCATAAAAATAAAAACAAGCCCTGGCTCAATGCTGCAGGGATCTTCGTGCTTTTGGTCAGCGTTATACTTACTTTTAAAACCTTGATTTCGATCCTCTCATGAAAAAATTACCCATCAACATCGATTGTGGTGAAAACTATGGCCGATACCACCAATTTGACGAAAGTCCCATTGTCTCTCTGGCACAACTGGCCAATGTTTCCTGTGGTTTTCATGGAGGCGATTACGCTGGCATTGTGAATACATTGCAGTTGATGAAGTCCCACAATGTCCAGGTAGGAGCCCACCCTTCCTTCCCCGATTTGCAAGGCTTTGGCCGACGATATATGAACATGGATAAGGACGATCTTTGTGCCTGCATTTTTTTCCAAATCGCCAGTCTCCACGGTTTATGCATAGCCCTTGGCATTGAAATGAAGCACGTAAAAGCCCACGGAGCGCTTTACAACGCCTGTGCTGAACATGAAAAAGAGGCACTAGCATTTGTGGAAGCTATCATAAAAGTTTCTACCGATCTTGCAGTGCTTACCATGCCTGATTCAAAGCTGGAATACATAGCACAAAACGAAGGTCTAAAGGTCATGAGGGAGAGTTTTGCAGACAGGGCATATAACTCCGATTTAAGCCTGGTTTCAAGGCAGGAAGCAGATGCTGTTATCATAGAACCAACATTGGTCAAAAAAAAATATGAAGATTTGTGCAATGGCCAGGTTTATGACCGGGAGGGTAATAAACATAAATTGGAATCAGATACGGTTTGTATACATGGAGATCATTTGAAACTTAATGAGATCAATAAAATTTTTGTATAACTCATCAGTAAAGCTGTATCCGATTTATTCTGAATTATGCTTTAGGCTTTGAAATATTTGTCAACACGTGGTTCAGTGTTTTGAATGGCCCCGTGGTTAGGCGTTAAATAATAAGCGAGGATGTTTTCATTCAAAAGGGAGAGTCATCCTACATATTCCAGCCTGAATTAAGATCATGAAATTGTTTGTTGTTTTCATTGAAGGAGAATTTCAAATACTGGCCTCAATAAAATTATGGACTTACCTCAATATCAATTGGGACAACCCAACGTAAAATTCCATGATGTATCAGATGTATCCATGTCACACCTGGGATCCACAATGATGGTAAAAACACTCGAAATGCCATTTAAAGTTAGGGTTTGGGAACCACTGGCTCCTACGCAGCCACTGTCAAAAATTTTTATTCCGCCATAGTAAATATGAATTCTGTCTTTAACAGAATAGGTGTCATAAGAAAAATTTAAACTGCCGAAGTTTCGCTTCACATCAATGGTATATTGCTCTGCTTCGTTTGCACCACTTTTGTATTGAATATTGCATTCACCCTGCTTTTTTTGTTGGGGATTTACTACAGGTTCATCTTGCTGAGCATTCACTTTAATGCACTCTGTTCTCGCCGCATTCCATTCGTAGCCTGTCGGACAATAGCACAGATACTGATTACTGGTTGCATCCCAGGCAGCATAAGAATTTTTATAAAATGTATTACAATCAGGAATCGAATTGACAATGCATTCCGTTCGTGTCTGGTTCCATACATAGCCCTGAGGGCAGTTGCATAAGTATTGTTTTGTGGCTTCATCCCAAACCGGCACAGAATTTTTGTAGAAGTAATTACAATCGGGGATGGGTAAAACACAGGCTGTTTTTGTTTCATTCCATACATAGCCTGTTTTGCAATAGCATAGGTATTGCTGACTAACAGCATCCCACAAGGTTTCTGAATTGGCATAAATATTCGGACAGTCGGGTATACCGGGTATGCAGGCTGTTTTATTGGCATTCCAGACAAGACCGGGATTGCAATAACATTCTGTTCTTTGAGTTTGGGGATTGTATGCCGCATAACTGCCAGGCCAACATGCTACCTGGTCGTGTCCACTACAGGCATTGGGAATTCCTGCCAAAGCTTCTGCTTCTTCACAACAAAGATCCGCTTTCAACAATATCCACCCCATTCCTGCCGTACCAAACTTTCCAACCACTACCGATTTTGCCTTGGTTGATGTGTTTTCCCAAACGGAATAATCACGGCAACAATAATCATAAAATTCATCCATAGCCTTGAGCCCATTGGCTACTTTTGTTGCATCTTCAAAAGTGCAGGCAATGGTTGTACACGGTGTCTGAGGGAAGATTACATTGGCCAGTTCAAAATAACTCAATCCATAGGATGTTGGGTTTTCTTTTGCTACTGAGATCCAATCGTGTCTACCGGAACAAGGGCTGGTTTTTACCCATACCCTCCATTCCTGGGCAGGCTGCCCTAATATTGCAGTTGTACAAAGCAATAATATTGAAATCAATATAACCCTATGCAAGGCTTTGGATTTAGGTTGGATGTAATTTTTTAATCAGTGTTAACCTTAGAGAGACTCTTTATATATAAATTCAATTGAACAACTTTTTACATGTTCGTGAAACCATTCTTTGTCTTTTTCCAAAGAACCCTGTGTAGGAAATTCAAAGATAATTTGAAGTCCAATCCATCCAGGTTCTCCTTTAAATGCCTGTTTCAAACCAATGCCTTCCATGTGCGTATCAAATGGACCCAATTCCATCATTTTTTCAAAAAAATTCCAATATGCCTTGCCATAAGCTTTGGCCCCATCAGGCATTTTATTGTCCCTTAAACCCAGATTAAAAACCGCTTTTACATGCTCTTCTGTGCAAATGTTTTCCGGCGTGCTTAGGTCTTCAAATTGAAATATTCTATTGCCAGTTAAAGCATCAAGGCTTTCATAACTGGGTTC
This sequence comes from uncultured Bacteroidota bacterium, assembly GCA_937870795.1. Classification (GTDB taxonomy): domain Bacteria; phylum Bacteroidota; class Bacteroidia; order Chitinophagales; family Saprospiraceae; genus JADKBO01. The sequence continues at coordinate 16,049 of CALMWS010000219.1, forward strand.
AGTGCCAAGATTGGATCTCCAGTATTTGTCCACCCCACAAAGTGAGTCACTACCTGATACCAGACCACAACCTGAAAAAAGAAACAATAAAGAAACCGTTATAAGGGAAAGCAGACACAATTTGTTCATTTTTACAATTTTTAGTAGCCGTAAAAATAATTGAGCTCGTAATTAACCATCTGCTAAAGGTCACAACTGTATCGAAAACGGCGATAAGCGTACTATTTTGGCCCGGATTTGAAAATATTTTTGATAAAATCAAACCTCCCTTCAGTAACAAGCTGCTTTTGATTGGACAACAAAAATTTATGCAATTCACGGCTAAAACGGTGTGAAACTACAAGGTTTTGACCGGTTTTTAACTTCAACGATCTATCCTGGTGGTTGTACTGCTTCATCTGTGTTACATTGACAAGATAACTTTTGCTGATCTGAATGAAATCTATATTGTCTGAAAGCAAGGCCAGGTAATGACCAAAGTTTTTGTGCGACAACAGGGTTTTACCTTCAGCCATATGCACTATAGAAATGTTTTCATCCGCTTCGATGAAAACGACCTGTGGCAACTCAACCATTTCAATGATGCCCCTGCTCAATTGAATGGCAATCGATTTTGGTGTGTGCATATCGGTTTTCAGCAGTTGCAATAACAACCCTATTTCCGCCTGTGGACTTGGTTGTGTGTATTGCTTTTTTGCAAGATACCGTTGCAATGATTGTTCAATGTCGTCAGGATTAAATGGTTTGGTCACAAAATCAAGGCATGCAAACTGAATGGCTTTCACAGCATTCTCAAAACTGCCATGCGCTGTAAGAAAAACCAACTCAGGCAGAGTCAAGCCCTCCGCATAAATTCTTTCCAGTACACTGAAAATGGTAGTAGTGCGTAGCTGGATATCCAGAAATACCAGGTCCGTCTTGCGATCTGTAAGCAAGGCATAAGCCTCTGTTTCGTCTTTGGCAACCCCAACCAATTCAACCCTGGTAGTTAATTGGGATATTGCATATTCAAAGGTCCCAATATTGTCAATATTATCCTCGACAATGGCAATTTTGATGGCTGCTGTCATTCTTTAAAGGTCATTTCAATGGTGGTGCCTTGCGGCAATCTGTCCAGGCTTTGTATTGTAATCTGGTAACCCATTTGATTCAGCAATTGAATTCTCTCTTTCACAATTTTACTTCCCAATGATTTGTGAACCAGGTACTGGTCTTTGTGCATTTCCATTGATTTTTCAATGCCCACTCCATCGTCTTCAATAATACAAATCAAATCACCCTTGCATGTCTTAAACTTCAACCACAAATTTCCCTTTTTTTCCTGTAACAACAAACCATGCCTGATCGCATTTTCAACAAAAGGTTGCAACAGCATGGGTGGCAGCGTGTAGCTTTCGGGGTGGAAATTATCATCCATTTCCAGCCAAAAATCAAAGTGATGATGACACTTATCCTGCTCAAATTCTATGTAAGCTTTCAACAATTCTATCTCTGTTGATAATAAAATTTCTGATTCGTTGCCGGCAGCATTCAGGCTGTTACCCCGGTATGAAACCTGCAAAAAATTGCGCAGCATCTTCGATAAGTTTACAATGGCCTTACTTGCCTCTTCCTTTTTATCAAAAATAATTTTGTTTTGAATATTGGCCAGTACGTTGAAAATAAAATGTGGATTCAATTGCGATAACAATAGCTGTGATCTCAGGTATTGTGCTTCGCTGAGTTGCGATTTATACAACTTATCTGCTCTGCGTTTATCTATGAAATATTTAGCACTCAGGCCAAGTAAAAACAAGGAAAGACAAATGGCAAGCGGAGCAAACCAGCTGTGTCTGTAAAATGGCATTTGTACTACAAAATGAATGCTATCCGTGTATATTGGTACATCATCAGAAGGCCCTGCCCGAACTTCAAAAACATAGTTTCCATCTGTGAGGTCGTTGAGTATAGCCTCATTTTGTTCCTCCCATACAGACCAGGGTCCATTGTTGATGCGATATTGGTATAATGTGTGCAACGGTCTGGCAAAACCCAGTGCTTCAAATCTAATCACTACATTGGCAATGCCTCTTTCAAGGATTATCCTCTTTTGCTGGTGATCAAAGGCAACTGGTTGGTCGTTGAAGTGGGTAATGTTCACTTTCAGATGTTGGTCATTCAATTTGAGATGGGTCGGATCAAGCCTGTCCACACTCAGTGCAGAACAAATCCAAATTGGACCATTGGCCAGCTTACAAAAACCATTGAAACCAGGATCGGTACCGGCATAGCCGTTGGTTTGATTGAGCATGATAAAGTTGGTGCGCTTATGATCCAGGTATTGCTTTGTATTGAATATGTATAGACCGTCTTTAGTGGCAATCAGCAATTGTTGACCATCAATTGCCGTAATGGCCTTTACCATACCTTGTACCACCATACTATTAATGAGACTAATAGAATCCTTGTTTTCATTGTACCACATTAAACCCAGATCACCTCCCAACCAAAGTTGACCGTTTTCATCTGTAAAACTGCAATAAACCCCCTGCCCTGGCAACTTATTGTTTTCCCGCGTATAATTTTTCACTTGTCCTGATGCAGGGTCCAGACAGCTCAAACCCGTGTAACTACCAAGCCAATACCTGCCCTTATGGTCTATACCCGTGCTCTGAATGTAATGATTGGCATGCAGGCCATCTTTGATACCATAAAATCGTATACGACCATCATTGCTATATATAGCGGCTCCTTCCAGGGTTCCAAAAATCATGTGGTCATTTCGCTCGTCGTAAGAAAGACTGAAAACTGTTTTTCCCTGCCATACCATAGTAGAATTAAGACCGTCAATGATTTCCAAACCCAGGTTGGTGCCAAAGTACAAACGATTCCTCTTGTCTACCGCCGAAGCCGCAAAATAATGGTAGGCCTTGCCTTCACTTGCTTTTTCTACCTTGCCATCCTTCATTTTAAATAAGCCATTGCCATAGGTACCCATCCATAAGTTTCCTCTTTTGTCTTCCAGTAGGGTCCAAACATTAGAAATCTTTTCAACAGGTAAAGAAGTAAATGCATTGTTGTACACCTGCCCAAGGCCGTTTTCTGAACCAATCCAATATTGATCGGCAGCATCTTTTACTACATCATTGGTAATGGGAAATTCATGGTCAAATACTATTCTGCCATTGCCATGACTGGGCAGGTCTAGCTGACTGCGCGCCGAATTCCAAATATGGTTGACAGAAATATCTTTGATGGTGGGCTTATCGTTTTGTTCATTGATGGTGGCTACAACTGACAGGGTTGTATCAGTAGCATAATACAAAAGCCTATGAGATCCATTGATGGCATCCCTTACAAAATAGGGCTTACGATCTACATCGCCAGATGTAGGATAAAAGAAGAAACCCCCATTCGCCATTAAGTTTAGAGAATCATTGACAAGCCGGTAAATCTTACCTTCGGTGGTAAGATATTTATCATGAGTGTGCCTATCGTACTGAAAATGCATGCTGGATTTGTTGTCCAATATTGTTTCATACTTTCCGTTTCGAAAGGCATAAAGGGCAGCATGACTGTATCGCTCACAAATCCAAACTGTATTTTTTTCATCAACTGCCAAATCAAAAAGCACGCTGTTAAATGGCTTGGGGAAGGAGGTGAATTTTTCTCCGTCATAAAAGCACAAGCCATTGTAGGTAAGAATGACCAGGTTGCCTTTGTTATCCTGGTCTAAGCCATGAATTCGATTGTGGAGCAGTCCTTGTTTTTCGGTATAAACTGTAAATTTCTCCCCATCAAACTTATTGAGGCCATTGCGAGTACCTATCCACAAATAACCCCGGACATCGAGGTGAAGTGAGGTAATCTTCATTTGAGAAAGTCCCTCCCGCATTGTAAACAAACGATAGGCAGGCGATTGGGCCTTCAAGCAGCTCAATCCCAATACCACCAACATGCTAAAGAGTGCCTTCATTTTGGAGTTGATCCATCAAATGTAAGCAATCAATTTAATGTTCTTCCAATTTAACATAACCGTTTGCTGCTGATCCTATTCAAATCGATAAATAAGAAATTTAAATGAACGAAGCAGGCTTCAATATGCTAATCTTTCCATCTTTTTATATAATCACTCGTATTTGCTGTTAAACAAAGTTCAAAATAAAATTGCGTGAAATCAGAATTGCGGGCTTGAATTCCAAATTTTATTTTGATAGTAATTGTATTTATCGTTTTTTATATCTATTTAAACAAACCTATTTTTGACGGTCACAAATTTCTTATTTTTAAGCGAAAATCAGCGACAGTACCTTTGACTGTCGATTTAAATCCTGACAGAAAACATTAAATCAAACGACAAATTTTATGGACTATAAGAAGAAATTAGAATACGCCAACCGTGTGGCCGAACAATTCGAAAACCAGGTGAATGTAAATGATATTGAGGCAGCTCTTAAAAACGAAGGCTTGTATGAACGAGATATAAGCTCTGTTTTGGTGAGTGCAAAAAATATACTCCTGGAAAAATACAAGTCGGCCATAAGGGAACATTTATTAGCTGATAAAGACCTCCACACTTCTGAAGAACTTAAATCACTTGATCCAAATCTATTAGCAGATTTCAGCGAGAGAGAAAAGCAACAGCTGTCCCTCGATGAAAAAAGAAAAATTGAACGTTTGGTAAAAGAGCATTATTCAGAAGAAAGAATCCTCGAACAAGTTGACATCCGTTTTCTTCCAAAGGCCAAAGCCCATGAATTCATACAAAAACACCTTAATGCCAAAAATCACAACAGTGGCGACACCCGTCTCTTAAACATCATCGGCGGTTTTGGCCTGCTCCTGCTTACCGGTATTATACTTGTAGCTTCAGGCAGGCTCTTTTATGCCCCACCCATTATTGGTGTAGTCTTAATCGTCAAAGGATTTACTACAGAAGTTGTTAAAATTCATGATTAATCCGCTAGCCAATGTTTTAAATTTTGTCAAACCAAAAATTTACAAAAAATGACAGGAGGCGCAGGTTTTTCCTCGGATATGTCGCGTCGCGATAATACCAATCGCAACTTCTTAAAAAATGCTAAAAAATGGAAAGAACGACCAAGTATGCAGCGACATGGTCCAGATGCATTGATTCATATAAATCCTACCATTCATCCAACAGAAAGAGCAAAAACATCGCCCAGTAGAAAATATGAATTTTTACAAAGCAGAACTTTTGTGCTCCTTCTGATTGTACTGTCCATTTTTCTTGCCAGCCTTATCATTCATTATTTGTTCTAAATACCAACCATACAAGAGTCATATACCTGAATTTTCACCAACCGCTCAATCGATTGGCTTTTTCCTAAGATGTAGATATATCCCTTTTTAAAACAAATAATTGGAATTCTATACTTCACATATTGATAGGACCACATATTGATAAGACCACATATTGATAGGACCACATATTTATTGTTTGATCCACCATCTTCCCATTGGAAAAGATCATTACATTATAATGCCATCAATGATCCCCCTCACCCCAACTTAAATCTATTTTTCCTATATTTATCTTTTGGCTGAAAACGGTCAAAATAATTTTTACTTTAATTCATGACAGAGAAACACAAGGAGCCTGCAGTTGAAAACATGGGCTTTGGCAATAAGGTATCGGCCAGGACCAGGCTGGTCAATGACGATGGAAGTTTCAACATCCAGCGCGTAGGAGGGGAAGCCGCCAAACCTTTTGAACACCTCGTTAACCTTCCTTTGTCTCTGTTTGTACTTGAATTGTTGGCAGTCTTTCTACTGCTCAATGCCCTCTTTGCTACATTTTATTTTGGCCACGGCATCGAACACCTCAGCGGAAAACCATCAGGTGGCTGGGAGGACTTTCTGCATTGTTATTATTTTAGTGTGCAGACTTTTACCACCGTGGGTTATGGCTATCTCAATCCGCAGGATCACTTTACCAACATCGTTTCTTCGTTCAATTCACTAATTGGGCTTACCTGTTATGCCCTGGGTACCGGCCTGCTCATCTTCCGCTTGTCGAAAGCCCCAGTTAAAATCAGATTTGCAGATAAAGTAGTACTGTCACCTTATGGTGATCAAAAATCTCTGCAGCTCAGGCTGGTCAATGCAGGCACAAACACCCTCATTAATATGGAGGCCTCACTCAACATGACCTGGCTGGAGGTAGTAGAAGGACAACGTCGGCGCAAATTTCAAAGATTGCACCTTGAGTTGGATTTTATTTACCTGTTCCCACTCAACTGGACACTCATACACATCATTGACGATAAAAGCCCATTTTACCACAAAAGTCTTGAAGATCTCAAAGAACAGACAGCAGAATTATTGGTCATGGTGCGGGGCTACGATGATACCTACGATCAGTTTATTTATAAAAATCATTCGTATTGTATTGAAAATGTGAGTGAAAATGAAGTTTTCCTGCCAATGTATGAGAGCAAGGAAGACAAAACACTTCTGTATATCCAAAAACTCAATGACACTAAAAAAGTGTAGATTAAACCTTTGGTTAAAAACATGGTCAAATAAGCACAATCAAGTAATGAATGCAGCAGGCTGATGACGACAAAATCGTAGAAATGCTACGAAACAGCGCGACCCTCGAGCAGGGTTTCAGACTGCTTATGCACAAGTACCAGGAAAAGGTGTACTGGCACATTCGGCGAATTGTGGAAAGCCACGAAGACACGGATGATGTGCTGCAAAATACCTTTATCAAAGCCTACCGCGGCTTTGCCAATTTTGAAGGTAGATCAAGCCTGTATACCTGGTTATATCGTATAGCCACCAACGAGGCATTGACACTACAGAAAACCAAAAAAACTAAGGCCACGGCCTCCCTCGAAGAATTTCATGTAGGCAGCACGAACCAAAGTGATCACGACTTTGATGAAAACAAGGCCGTCCAAAAGTTGGAAAAGGCACTGGGTGAGTTGCCGGAAAAACAGAGGATCGTATTTAATATGCGGTATTACGATGAGATGAGTTACCAGGAGATGTCAGACATTCTCGACACCTCTGTAGGAGCACTCAAGGCATCCTACCACCATGCTGTGAAAAAAATAGAGGCCTATTTACTGGCTTAAAAAAGAGTGAAATGGAAGAACAGGAAAAACTGAGTCAAGAGCTGGAAAGACTAAAAAAAGTGGTGCGTCACACACCTCCACCTGAAGGATATTTTGATGCCTTTACAGAAGAGGTGATGGCCCAAATTAAGTTGGATCAGATTATGCCCGATCATAATGAAGTTATACCTCCGGCTTATTTTGAGCAGCTGCCCGATGTGGTTCTTGCCAAGGTACACAGAGCCGCTCCCGGAGGCAGGATGGTCATTATGCGCAACCTTCGCTGGATGGCAGCTGCAGCTGTGCTGATCCTGGTAGCAGTGGTAATGCTCAAGTATGTTATGCCCACAGGCCAGGACGATGCAGCCAGGGCTGCTTATGTGGCTCTTAGCAAAGACTTTAGCCAGGACCTTACCAGTGATGAAATAGACCACCTCATCCAAGCTTACAACTCCGAAGAAGATTTGTGGATGTTGAAACAATTGGAACCCGTTGAGCATAGCGATCTTCCCGAAATCAATGGCCTGGAAAGTGATGAACCTTTGCTGCAGGACATTCTTACAGACGAAGAAATAGAGTACCTCAATGAAATTATGTAGTTATATTTTTTAGATTTATACAATGAAAAAGACCTTTATTATTTTTAGTTTACTGCTGATTTCCGGTCTGGCCTTTGGCCAAATAGGTAAGAGAAGAGAAGCGCTGGAAGAAAGAATAAAATCGCTTAAAATTGCCTTTGTCACTGAAAAACTGGGCCTGTCACCCGAAGAATCGGAGAAATTTTGGCCCATTTACAACCAAATGGAAGCAGAGCGGGCAACCCTCATGGCAGAAAAGAAATCTGACTTTGAAGGCGACGAATCCGACAAGGATGCACAGGCCTACATTGCAAGACACTTTGAAATCAGGGAGAAAGAAATCCAGCTGGAACGCAAGTACGTGGAAAAGTTTAAAACCATCCTGCCCGCCAAAAAGGTAGCCAAACTGCTTTGGGTAGAAAAACAATTCCGCCAGGAGATCATGTCCAACATCATCAACAAAGCCAGAAACAGGGGGCGATGATGAGTAAAAACACTGGTTTTGTTTTGACCTGACAACCAAATTTTTAACAAACTGTTGTGATATAATGCAGGCAGTAAAGGGCATTTATTTTTTACCTTTGCCCCCTGAAAAAAAGCAAAATATCACAAATGGCAACAGCTGAGAAACAACTGAGTTACAAAGTAAAAGACATCAACCTGGCCGCCTGGGGCAGGAAAGAAGTAGAATTGGCAGAAGCAGAAATGCCCGGTTTGATGGCATTGCGCGCTGAGTACGGACAAAGCAAACCCCTTAAAGGTGCGAGGATAGCAGGTTGTCTGCACATGACCATTCAGACCGCTGTATTGATAGAGACCCTTGTAGAACTAGGGGCGCAGGTATCATGGTCTTCTTGTAACATTTTTTCTACACAGGACCACGCAGCCGCAGCCATTGCCGCAGCGGGCATCCCTGTTTTTGCGTGGAAAGGTATGAATGAGGAAGAATTTGACTGGTGTATCGAACAAACCCTCCATGCTTTCGAAGGAGGTGAGCCCCTGAATATGATTCTCGACGATGGAGGTGACCTTACCAACATGGTATTGGACCGTTTCCCCGAATTGGTAGCCAACATCAAAGGGCTTTCTGAAGAGACAACAACCGGAGTACACAGGCTCTACGAGAGGGTAAAAAATGGCACCCTGCCCATGCCTGCAATCAATGTTAACGACTCTGTGACCAAATCAAAATTTGATAATAAATACGGATGTAAAGAATCATTGGTTGACTCCATCAGAAGGGCTACCGATATCATGATGGCTGGTAAGGTAGCTGTTGTTTGCGGTTATGGTGACGTAGGTAAGGGATCAGCAGCTTCTTTGAGAGGAGCTGGCTGTAGGGTCATTGTTACCGAAATCGACCCTATCTGTGCTTTGCAGGCAGCAATGGATGGCTTTGCTGTAAAACGTTTGGAAAATGCCCTGACAGAAGCTGATATCGTAGTAACCGCTACCGGCAATAAGTCGATTGTAAGAGGAGAGCATTTCCAAAAGATGAAAGACAAAACCATTGTGTGCAACATTGGCCACTTCGACAATGAGATCGACATGGCATGGTTGAAACAGAATCATGCAGACAGCAAGGTAGAGATCAAGCCGCAAGTTGATAAATATACCATCAACGGAAAAGACATCATCATCCTGGCCGAAGGTCGTTTGGTAAATTTGGGCTGTGCCACAGGACACCCATCCTTTGTGATGTCCAACAGCTTTACCAACCAGACCCTGGCACAATTGGAACTTTGGAACAACAGTGCTGCCTACAAAAACGAAGTATATACCCTGCCCAAACACCTCGATGAGAAGGTAGCCAGGCTGCACCTTGCCAAAATTGGTGTAGAACTGGAGACCCTTTCACAGGAGCAGGCCGATTACATCGGTGTGCAGGTTCAGGGTCCGTTCAAACCAGAATACTACCGTTATTAATGCAAATGGCTACGTTGTTGATCTTGCTCACGGGTCTATGGGCATCGTTTGAAGACAAAACACTTCACGATTTCCACTTGAGCAGGAGTGAGATCAACTATGACAGCCCTTCAGCCACCCTTCAGGTTACGGTGCACATCTTTGTAGATGACCTGGAAAAAGTTTTGACAAAGACGGGGAGTAAAAACCTGCGTTTGGGTCAGAAAAATGAGGCAGCAGATGCAGATCAGGCCATAGCAGCCTACCTTGACAGGCATCATGTTATCAGCAGCAATGGCAAAGTGTTTAGGCCTGATTTTATTGGTAAGGAGTTGAGCGAGGATTATATTGCTTATTATTGTTACCTCGAATACCCCGTACCAGCTGGCACAAAGGAAGTAAATATTAAAAATAATATTTTGCTTGACTTGTACGATGACCAAAAAAACATGGTGCAAGTGACAAAAAACAAGAAGAGAATAACGAGTTTTTTGTTTGACAAAGAACAGTATTCGGATAACGTAAGATTTTAATGCGTTTTTTTACCTAAAATTTTGGTTGAGTGGAGATAAACTCCTATCTTTGCGCTCCAATTCATAAATTTAAGATCAATGGCAAACCATAAGTCATCTAAGAAAAGAATCAGGCAAGACCTTGTCATCCGATTGAGGAACAGGTATTACAAAAAATCTGCCAGGACTGCCATCGCCAAATTAAGGGCTTTGGAAGACAAAACAGAAGCAGTAAAGTATTTACCAAAGGTGGTAGCTATGATTGACAAACTGGCGAAGAAAAACACTTGGCACAAAAACAAGGCTTCCAACCTCAAGAGTAAGTTGATGAAGCATGTGAATGCGATTGGGTAATACCCGATAACTAACCGATAGAAAAAAGGGGATTGAGTTGAAACTTGATCCCCTTTTTTTTGCTTGTCATACCCAAAGAAACCTCTGAAAGCTTCAAAGCTTACCCATTCTATTGTCCATATCCAAACTACCTGAATAACAGTCTGGATTTTCAGGGGCATTTAACCATCTTATGCCTGTATAGAAAAACTCCAATTGCATCAACCATGCTGATTTATATGGTACAATGCTGTGCATCGTTATTTTCAAATGTTCAAATGGTACGCCTCGCGTCGCTCGGCTAAATGTTCAAATGGACGAAGATTTGTATTTATTACTACAGTATCCCTTTTCTAAAATAGGGCGTGACAAATCAACATGTGAACATCTGAACATTTGAACATGTGAACATCTGAACATATGAACATGTGAACATTTGAACATTTGAACATTTGAACATTTGAACATGTGAACATTTGAACATATGAACATATTGAACATGTGAACATATGACGCGAAAATAACTTCAAATGAAAAAAGCCATCTTTTTTGCAAAAGACAGCTTTTAATCTAACAACTAAAAAACTATGATAAAAACTTTACGCCTGGGCGTCGCTTTCTTAGAATTGTATCAACTTGGCGTTGATGTTTTTAAGGGAACGGTGTCTGGCAGTTTTGGGATTGTAGTCCGCTTGCTGGTAATCCTTATCGGTGATTTGTTCGATGAGGTGTTTTTGCCTTACCATCTCCGCTTTTGACCTTACATTTTTCTCTACTAATAATCTGAACAAAGTACTTTTCATTAATAAATGTTTTGTTGTAAAAAACGATAATTCAAAATTTTATTTGTTATGATCCGATATTTTAGCTAAAATTAAGAACAAAATATCGTGACAAATAATATATGATTTACCTGTAGTTTTCTTTTTATTTTTTGTAATGCAAATTTAATAGAATAATATATTTTTCGCAAGGCTTTTTATGGGTTTTAACAAAATTTTATTCTTTTATTTTTAATTTTAGTTATTTTGACATGATTTGTGCCTGATTGATGACATTAGGTCCCGGCATTCTACATCACTTAACTTATCCGCTCTATTGTTTTAGTGCATTTACCCCGCCCAATAGCGGGGCAAGGGGTAGGGAAGATTGTCACATAATCGTAAATACATTGAAATGTATTCTCATTTAAAAAAAGTTGTTAATTTGGGCTGTATGAAAAGAATCGTCTCACTTTGCCTCCTCCTATCCCTCACAACCGCATTGATGGCTCAGCTTTCTTCCAAAAATGAGCTGAAAAAGACCACAGCCACGGAAGAAAAAACCCATTCCATTGTTCTTTCAAATGGGAATTTAACTGCTGATAACAGTGAACTTGCAGCTTTGAATGCCGATTGTGCCAATCTGGTCACCGTGCAAAGACCACGCAAAATCCTGATGACGGTAAGCCTGGGCTATAAAGAGGTGCAACTAATGCTCGAAAAATACGAGTTGTTTGCCCGTGACGCAAAGTTGCAGCTATCTTCAGGTGAGCAGCAGCCAATCATCAACATTGTCACCTATCGTGGTACCGTATTGAATGAAGCCTCATCTACCGTAAGCCTTTGTGCCAACGATGATGTATTTGCCCTTTACATTTCAACAACCAATGAACAGTGGGAAATTCACAAACAGCCAGCTTCTTCCAGACTCATCCTCACCAAAGCGGAAGCCCGCGCCCTCAATGAATGCCACACGGATGATGAATCCGTTATGGAGGGCCAACACAGCCAGCGCAATGCCTATGCAGATTGTTTGGAAATGTATGTCGAGTGTGATTATCAATCTTTCCTTAGCAATGGCTCCAGCACTACCACCACTCAGACCTGGTTGACCAATATATTTAACAACGTAGCTACTTTGTACAACAATTACAAGGTGCCCATCATCATTTCACAAGTCTACATCTGGAACACAGCCGATGTTTACGCCTCGGCTACAACCGTCACCGAAATGCGTACGGCTTTTGTCAACCGGCTGATTTCTACCGGTCTCAGCGGCAAGGTAGCTTACCTTTTGAGTACCAAAGACATCCAGGGTGGCATCAGCTACGGCATAGGTGGTTTTTGCAATCCCATCACTACCTATCCGGGTCCGGCTGCCCTGTCGGCGGGCTTATCTACCAGTGTAGTCAACTATCCCAACTATTCATACAATATTCAAAACGTTGCCCACGAATTGGGCCACGTACTGGGCCTGCGTCATACCCATGCCTGTGTTTGGAATGGCAACAATTCACAGATCGACGATTGTGGCAATGTGATCGCAAATAACGGAAACAAGACTGCAGAAGGCAACAATTGTTTTACGCCCAGTTCACCAATTTTACCCGGTGCCAATGGTACCATCATGAGTTTTTGCAACAACCTCTCTGGTCAGGCTATTAATTTTGCAACGGGCTTTGGTCCTGTTGCAGGCAAACAACTCTTCCTCAATTTTGTAAACGCCAGTTGTTATACGGGCACTAGCTGTGCTACAGCGGGTCCTGTCAACGATGAATGTGTAGACGCCATACCACTTACGCTTAGTCAGGGCTGTAATGCAAGAACCTTTGACAACGATTATGGCACACAATCGGCCAATACACCCAGCTTTAGCTGCGTCTCACAGGCCTATAACACTGATGTTTGGTTTACAGCCATTGTGCCTTCTTCCGGCTCTCTTACCATTGAAACCACACAGGTTTCAGGAGGCTTTACCGATATGGTCTTGCAGGCGTATACAGGTAGCTGCAACAGTTTAACAGCAATTGCCTGTGACGACAATAACGGAGCCGGCAATCACGCACAAATTATCCTAAGCGGCAGAACACCTGGAGAAACCATTACCATCAGAGCAACACCAAAAGACATACCAGCAACCAACGACTACGGAGAGTTTGGTATCTGCGCATACGATGCATCGGTACCTTGTCATCCCGACTATCCTGCATTGGTGGCATTCTACAACGCAACGGGAGGGGCAGCCTGGACCAATAAATCGGGTTGGGTCAACTATGCATCCAATTGCAATGTGTGCACCTGGTTTGGTGTGGTGTGTAACACTGCCGGAAGGGTCACTGCCCTCAATCTGGGCACCAACCACCTGGTCGGAAGTATACCTTCGTCTCTAACCGGACTTACAGAACTTACCCGCCTCAACCTATACAGCAACACTTTGTCGGGCAGCTTACCCAATTTTCTTGACGACTTTGTACTGCTCGAATACGTTGACCTGGGCAACAACACATACAGTGGCTCCTTACCCTCCACCTTTGGCGATATTGGCAATCTGCGCACGCTGTACCTGGATCACAACACCTTATCCGGAACACTGCCCTTGTTTTTGACCATTCCACCCATTACGGTTTTGTGGTTGAACAACAACAACTTCAGCGGCTGCATTCCCCATGGTTATGAAACTTTTTGCGCCCGCGGAGCAACCCTGCGACTGGAAGGGAACCCCCTTTTGCCGGGAGGAGGCAATTACACTGACTACTGCCTTAACGGTTATGGGGGCGACAATGACAACGATGGTTACTGCGCTGGCACTCAAGACTGTCTTGACGATGACCCCAACAGCTATCCAGGTGCTCCTGAAGTGTGCGATGGCAAAGACAATGATTGCGACAATGTTGTTGATGAAAACATACCGGATGTAGTCAATACCTGGATCGGCACCAACGGCAATTGGAGCCAGGCCAGCAACTGGAGTACAGGAATTGTTCCACAGCCCTGTCACCAGGTGGTGATCAGCCCTGCTTCGGCATATACCATATCCGTGACAAACGGCAGTATTGCACGTGCTTCGTCAATAAGCGTTGGAGTCAACGCCACCTTACTCATTCAAAACAACGGACAACTAATAATAGCAGACAAAGGAGAACTAACCAATGCCGGCGATTTGCTGGTATATGGCAGCCTTAGCATTACGAATCCCATCAATACCAGTGGCACTGCATTGACCAACAGCGGCAGTGTTTTGGTCAACAGTTCAGCAACCGTAAGTATAACCAATTGTGGCAGCACGGCCATTAGAAACCAGGCGGGTAGGGATTTCAACAACAATGGCATACTTTCAGTAGTAAACAACCATGCTGTCAACGGGCTCTATGGTATCAACAATTTGGGACAGTTTTACAATACAGGGCAGATTACCATTGAAAACATCAACGGCAAAGAAATCAGGTTGGCATCTGGCAGTTTGTTGGAAAATACCGATGCCGGCACTATAGATTTAAAATAATCGGGCTTATAATTTTTTAACAATTACAGCGCTGGCACCACCTCCTCCATTGCAGAGGGTGGCCAGTCCGTAAGTACCATTGTTTTGTCCCAACACATGGATCAGGGTAGTTATGATCCTTGCCCCGGATGCCCCCAGTGGATGGCCCAAAGCAACAGCTCCACCATTCACATTAACCTTTGATTCATCTACACCCATAACCTGGTTGAAGGCCATGGTCACAACGGCAAAAGCTTCATTCACTTCGTAATAGTCAATCTGATCTGCGTTCAAACCAGCCCTCTTGAGAGCCAATGGTGCCGCAATGGTAGGAGCGGTAGTAAACCACTCGGGTTCATGGGCGGCATCGGCATATGACACCACTTCTGCGATGGGTGTAAGGCCGTGTTGCTGCACGTAAGCCTCGCTGGCCAACACAAGAGCCGCCGCACCATCATTCATAGTAGAAGCGTTGGCTGCGGTCACAGTACCATCTTTTGAAAAGGCCGGTCTTAATCCCGGAATTTTATCAAACATCACGTTTTTATACTCTTCGTCTTCTGCCATTACGATGGCGTCTCCCTTCTTTTGGGGTATAGAAACACCACATATCTCATCTTTAAACTTACCCGCCTTGGTTGCCTCTGCAGCACGGGTATAGGATTGTATGGCATAACGATCCTGGTCTTCTCTGCTTATGTTGAATTTGGTAGCCGTAGCATCTGCACATGTACCCATGGCCTGGTGGTTATAAGCATCTGTAAGCCCATCTTTTTGCAAGCCATCTACGAGTTCTGCTCCTCCGTATTTTAATCCCCATCTAACCTTTGGCAGGTAGTAAGGAATGTTGCTCATACTTTCCATGCCACCAGCCACTACTACCTGATTCTGACCCAACTGTATGGATTGTGCTGCAAACATCACCGATTTCATGCCGGATGCACATACCTTATTGACCGTTGTACAAGGTACTTTTTTGCTGAGACCGGCACCCAAAGCTGCCTGACGGGCCGGAGCCTGACCATTGTTGGCCTGGCATACATTACCAAAAAAGACCTCATCCACATCATCGGCATTGATGCCAGCTTTTTCAACTGCAGCTTTGATGGCTACAGAACCCAGTTGGGTAGCTGAAAACGATGACAATGCCCCTCCAAAACTGCCCATAGGTGTTCTTTGTGCGGATAAAATATATACTTTCTGCATGTGATGATTTTGAATTTGAAATACAAAGTTACACCATAACATCGAATTGTTTAAAATACCTGACTTAAGTCAATGCAATATCTGGCTGTGATTGATTAATTTTCGAGTCTCAATAATGACTTGAAATTTTAAAAATTCACCATGACAGTTGAAGGAAACATTGTAGATATTATCAATCGCCAAATTTATTTTGGACAAATAACTGTAGAGGCAGGTAAAATCACCGAAGTTAGCGCCCTTGACAATGAACGACCTGGTGCGCCATATTTGATGCCTGGCTTTGTTGATGCCCATGTACACATCGAAAGTTCTATGCTAACCCCTGCCCATTTTGCCCGGTTGGCCGTGGTGCATGGCACGGTAGGCACTGTTTCGGATCCGCACGAAATAGGCAATGTGTTGGGTGTGCAAGGAGTGGAATATATGTTAGAGGATGCGGTTCAAAGTCCTTTTCATTTTGCCTTTGGTGCGCCCTCTTGTGTACCGGCTACTTCCTTTGAAACCGCCGGTGCTAACATCGATGCCAGTGATATTGCTTCATTACTCGCCCGAAATGATGTTTACTACTTAGCCGAAATGATGAACTATCCCGGCGTGATCCACAATGATGAGATGGTTATGCAAAAGCTGAACATAGCCCGTGAAGCGGGTAAACCCATCGATGGCCATGCACCGGGCTTGAGAGGCCAGCAAGCCGCCACCTACTTTTCACACGGTATTACCACCGACCATGAATGTTACCAAACCGATGAAGCAGCTGAAAAACTAAAATTAGGAGTTAAGATTTTAATCCGGGAGGGTAGTGCCGCAAAAAATTTTGAGGCCCTTATACCTTTGGCTAAAACACATTGGCAAAACATGATGTTTTGCTCTGATGACAAACACCCAGATGAACTTGTACTTGGGCACATCAACATACTGGTAAGGCGCGCTATTCAAGACCACGGCATCGGTTTGTTTGATGCCCTTTTCATGGCGTGTATCCATCCGGTGCTTCACTACAACATGCCCGTTGGCTTGATGCAGGTTGGCGATAATGCTGATTTTATTAAAGTGAAAGATCTATTGAATTTTGAGGTGCTGCAGACTTATCTCGAAGGTATCTTAGTGGCAGAAAACGGAGTAAGCTTACTGCCATTGCCCAATAGTACTATTGTCAATCAATTCCATGCTTCAAGTATAGATTCGGATCAACTGGCGCTTGCTATACCTCCAAATTGTGCTCAAATGAAGGTTATTGCCGCTAAAGGTGGGCAATTGATCACCACGGCATTACACATGGATATATTAAACCAACATACCTTTTTTAATGCCGATTTGGAGAGAGATGTATTAAAAATTGTGGTGTACAACCGATATGCATCTGCCCAGCCTGCCATCGCTCTCATCCATGGCTTTGGCTTGAAGCATGGAGCCATTGCTTCGTCAGTAGCACACGATTCGCACAATGTCATTGCAGTAGGAACCAATGACCAGGACCTGGCTGCTGCCATCAATGAGGTGGTAAAACACCAGGGTGGCGTAGCTGCCTGCTATGGCGATCACTCCGAAGTTTTACCCTTACCCGTGGCCGGACTCATGAGCAATCTTGATGGCTATCTCGTTTCTGAAGCCTACCAAAAAGTAGATCAAATGTCTAAAAAACAACTGGGCTCAACGCTGGATGCTCCTTTTATGACGCTGTCTTTTATGGCCTTGTTGGTCATCCCGGAGCTAAAACTATCTGATAAAGGTTTGTTTGATGCCCAAAAATTTGATTTTACCCGCATTTGGCTCTAGACCGCCTTACTCACCTGGTGCAATCAACTGACAGCTATCGTTGTTTTTGATAACCAGGAATTTTGTTTTGCCATTTACCATGATGGGTGCCATTTGTTTGATGGCACCTTTCAGGATCAGGCCAGGTATCTTTTCGTACTTGAGTTTTCCATCGGCAAAACTTAGGATTCCTCCAAAATCGGCGTCGTACCTACCTATCTGAACATTGCTGTTGTATTTGTTCGTACCAATCAGCCAATGACTTTTACCTAATGGTGCTACCGTTGTGAGCGGAGAAAACTGCATGTTGTAAGGCAGGATCTGTTCTGCAAATTTGCCATCCTTAGACTGCATAAGGGCGAGATTGGCAAATTGGTTGACTTCCATTTTTTTTGCCTTCCTGAGGTCGTAAAAAGAGAGTATTTCTTTCACATCGGCCTTTGCAAAATCGCTGGCTTTGAGGAATTTTTTCTTAATAGGAGGCAATTTTTTCTCCAGCTCGGTCTTATTGGCCAGTGGAATTTCACGGTCACCTATGTAATAGGTCACTACCTGTTCAGCGGTACCATTATTGTCCATATCGGCTACATACATGGAGACGGGTTTCTGATCACTGGCCTTCATGCGGGTATTCAAACCCTGATTACCGGCAATAATGTCCTGCATACCGTCTCCGTTGATGTCATCTACATACAGAGACGACCACCAGCCGTGCCCCCCGTATAGTGTATGAAGTTTAAACTTACCGCCTTCGTTCTTTAATGCCTGAATGCCACCCCATTCGCAAGCAGCCACCACATCCATATCCTTGTCCCCATCAATGTCGGCCAGTGCTGCGGCAGTTACAAGACACAATTGACTGAGATCGGGTGCCAGTTCGGCAGTCTTGTCGACAAAACTTCCACTACCGGCATTAATCAAAACATAAGAAGATGGTGTTTGTCCATATTGATAGGGTACTGATCTTCCAAAAAGCCATACATCGGGCAAGCCATCATTGTTGACATCGGTCACTTTAACGGCAGAAGCATTGAGTCTTACAGCTCCGAAAGCATCGGCCTTTTTTGTGAACTGTCCCTTGCCATCATTGAGGTATAACCTTGGCTTAAGGTAATCATTTTTTAATGAGTATTCATTGCCCCCACTTGCCACAATGAGGTCAACATAACCGTCATTGTTGACATCTGCAAAGGCTGCATCCACATCTTCGTAGATGGAATCAGCTTCCAGAGATGGCTGTGAGATAGGTTTAAAACTGCCATTAGCAGTTTGTATATATACCTTTGGTTTATAAGTCTTGCTAGCTCCAAAAAATACATCGGCTCTCTGGTCACCATTGATGTCTGCAATGGCAGCTGCAGGACCATCTTCTCCACAGCTAAAGGGTACAAGGGGTTCACGGTGAAATTCTATGTATGGATTCTCTACGTGTTTGTAATCCAAAGCAGCTGCTGCGGTCTGGTCTGTCCATGCTAAATTTGTTGCTTTGTGAAATCGACTGTAATCGTATTTAGGAAGTCCGGACTGGTATGTCAAAGTGATCAATGAGTCTTGAGCCAGGGTTTGCGAAAAATAAGTTTGATCTGGCCAAATCACGGTGAGTGAGTCAGCTTTGGCTTTTCCTGTGCTGATCCAAAGGTCATCTGCAAAGCTCGATTGAAAGCCCCTTACCGCATACTGCTCGGCAAAAAATTTGTTGCCACCGGCATAGACAATCACCCTGGTACCAATGGCATTGATATTGGAGGCCGGACCCTTTAGCCTAATTCGCACAGGTTTCTGTTGATCTTTAGCCCGACTGTGGTCATTGCGATAAATAAAGGGCTTTTCATTGATGTTGCTTACCACCACATCCAGATCACCATCGTTGTCAAAATCTGCATAAGCGGCACCACTGCTGTAGCTTGGCAATACTTTTTGCACAGCCATACTCGCATCTGTAAATTTCAAATCGTCACCTTGCACAAAGATTTTATTTTCCAGTTTAAGTTCGGGTATCTTAAGAATGAGATCGAGTTCTTTTTGAGTCAACTCATTGTGCCGGGTCTTCCATTGCCAGTCCTGATCCGAAACAAAGTTGATATAGTCAAGGTCATTCATCCTTTTGGGAATTCCATTGCTGATGAAAAGATCTTGTTTGCCATCCTGATTCATGTCAAAAAAAAGTGGCGACCACGACCAGTCGGTAGCATTGACGCCGCTGTACATGGCTATTTCACTAAAGCTGCCGTTGCCGTTGTTTAGTTGGAGAGCATTGCGTGAGTACTGGTAATTGTATCCATAATCGAGCTTAAATTTGAAGAGGCTTATGTCTTCATCATTTTCAGATCTTTTTAAGATATCTGCCTGCTCTGGCAACATGTCAAGTGAAATAATTTCGTTGAAACCATCATTGTTGAGGTCGGCGGCGTCTACCCCCATCGAAAAGCGACTGGTGTGCATGATTTGTTCGGTGGTAACATCTTTGAAGGTACCATCGCCCTGATTGATGTACAGATAGTCATTTTCGTGAAAATCATTGCCTATGTAAAGATCAGGATAGCCATCCAGATTGATATCGCTGGCCACTACACCCAGACCGTAACCAATGACCGATGAATTGATGCCCGAAGCCTTTGTCACATCTATAAAATGACCCTTGTCATTGCGCATCAGTTTGTCACCCGATAATTCATGGTAGGTACCCATAAAATTAGCCCTTTGTCCAAAGGTGCCGTTGTTGTGCGTAGAGTGGTTGAGTTGATACATATCAAGGTCTCCATCCAGGTCATAATCAAAAAACACTGCCTGTGTACCATAGCCCACCAGATCGAGACCATAAGCCGCTGATTCCTCTTTGTATACGGGTATGCCATTTTCAATTTTCTGGCAAACAAACAATTGGTTGTGTCCGTTGAAGATATCAAATTTACCTACCTGACTGATGTAGATGTCCATCATACCATCGTTGTTGATGTCTACTACACTTACGCCATTAGACCAGGCACCATCTTTTTTAATACCCGATTTATTGGTGACATTTTTGAATTTGAGATTGCCTTCGTTCAGGAACAACTCGTTTTCTACCATATTGCCGGTAAAAAAAATGTCTTTTAGTCCATCGTTGTTGAAGTCGGCCACACCTACACCTCCACCATTGTAATAATACATATATTTAAATATGTTCATTTCGGTTGTAAGGTTGAGTTTATTCTGAAAATCGAGGCCGGTGTCTTCTCCGGTCAATAAAGTAAACATGCTTTCTTTTTTCTCTCCCGACTGACAGGAAAAGAAAAATACCAACCAACCCAAAATAAAATACCTGGTCAATGGAATGTTATTATAATTGTTCATAAAATTTTGGCACATGGTTGTTAAATGTTACAATAAACGAAGTTTTATTTTTGGTCTTAACCACACTGGCACAACGGCCGTCACCCCTTAGATCCAGGCCACTCTGGAATGAAGGGAGCAGGCCAAAATCCACGCCTTTTTCATTGATGAATACATCTCCGCAATAACCATCGAGTCTGCCAAATTGGGGAGCAAAAACGCTTCTGTTCCCTACCGGCACTATATCCTTAAAACCATCTTTGTTAACATCGAGGAAGACCGCAGCATTGAGGCAGGATGTTTGCAACGCATGCGGCAATTCTTTTACTTCAAACTGGCCTTTGCCTTTATTGATGAGCACTACCGATGCATAATAGGCTGCATTGTGGATCACAGCCTTGTTTCGGCTTCCTTTTGGCAAAAGATCTTCTATGCTCTTGGAAGCAAAATCTTCATGTTTGAGATTGTTCTTTTTGAGTGACGGCACCTGTTCCATAAACTCTCTTTTCATCATCAAGGGTACAAACTGATCTCCTACTTTGCGGGTAAGAATTTTATCTACCGTTGTGTTGGCATCAAAATCACCAACCCATAGTTCCATTGCATGGTCCGAAAGACAACTGTTTAGACCCAGGTTCCCACAAAGCAAATCCTGATCTCCGTCATTGTCGAAATCAAAGCTTCCTACGTACGTCCACATGCCGGTGTGATTGGCAGGCATCAGATCGGGCAATCGACTTATTTTCTTCTTATCAAAGCCAAAGGCCACTACGTTGCCCCATGCACAAGCTACCACCAATTCCTGCTTTTGATCCCCGTTTATATCTGCAAGTGTGGCTGAGGTTACCAGACCAACTTTGGCCAGGGCGGGGCTGAGAGACGGAGCTGCATTTTGAAAAACTCCCTTGCCATTGTTTTCATAAAGGTAATTGTCGGGCAGCTCACCGTATTTCTGCGGAAAACTCCTGCTGCCTACAAACAAATCTATGTCGCCGTCACTATCAAAATCAAAGGGCAGGCACACGGAGGTATTCATGCCATTGGTTGGCAAAGCGCGCGTAGACAAAGTAAAGTTGTTGGCGTCATTGATGTAAATGCGATCCTGCATTTCGCGGGTAAGGGGTGGGTGGTGGTTGCCCCCTGAACCAACGAATAAGTCGAGGTCTCCATCGCCATCCGCATCAAAAAATGCAGCAGCTGTATCTTCAAATTCAGTATAGTTCAAGCGTGTAGTATCTTGCACATATCCTTTGGCAGATGACCAATATAATACCGGCCGCTGTCCCCTGGCGGCACCTACAAAAATTTCATCTATACCATCTTTGTTGAGGTCGGCTACGGCAAGGGCAGGACCTTCTTTGCTTAGTTGTTCATGGATGCCCCTTTCAAAATAAAAATCAACGTGGTCATCTTCTTTGTGCGTCCAATTGCCGGGCAAGCTCCTGGCCTTAAATAACGCTACCGCCGTTGGCTTGGATTTGGCTCCGCGTCTTTCTTCGCCCATCTCTGCCATCAGTGTCTTATCTATTGCGGGCTGAAGCCAGCTTTGACTCGTGCCATCCGGCCAGGTGACCACTACTGAATCCACCGCATTGATGCTGCCCAAACCAAATACCTGGGTATAGTCTACCGAAGATTGGAAGCCCCTTGAGGGCATTACTTCTTTGATATAGGTGTTGTTCGCAGCATACACTTCAATCCGTGCACCGATGGCATAAGTGTTGGATGGGGAGCCCCTGAGTTTAACCGCCAGGTGGTGCTGGGCCTTATCCGTATTGTTGCGATAGACAAAACAAGGGGCATTAACATTGTTGACTATGAGATCAAGATCACCGTCGTTGTCAAGGTCGCCATAAGCTGCACCATTGGAAAAACTGGCCTGATCCAGCCCCCATTCTTTGGCTACATCCTGATAGGTAAGATCACCTTTGTTGCGAAACATTTTATTGGGGATGGGTGTAGATGGCATCAAGCCAACGATGGTATCTACCTTTTGTTTTTTGCCACTCATCACCATCTTTTGCATTACCTCGTTGGCAAAAAAGTCTATAAAATCCTGGTCGATTACATCTTTGTAAATACCGTTACAAACCAGTAAATCCTGCCAACCGTCATTGTCGGCGTCAAAGATAAGTGCACCCCAACTCCAGTCAGATGCTTCAGTACCCGCCATATTGGCTATATCGGTAAAATGGCCATCACCACTGTTGAGTTGCAGTGTGTTTTGGATGTATTGATAATAAAAGCCTTTGCCCAATTTGAGGTTGAACAAATCATTGCTTTCAAAAGAGGTAGTGCGTTTGAGCCTTACGTCTTCTGATGGCAACATATCAGTGGCAAAGATATCCAGATGCCCGTCATTGTTGATGTCTGCAATGTCAGAGCCCATTGAAGACAAGCTGATATGGCCCATTCTGTCTTCGAGGTCTTCTTTGAATTTCCCGTTTTTTTGATTGATGTATAAGTAGTCTTTTTCATAAAAATCATTGCTCACATAGATATCTGGCCAGTTATCGCCGTTGACATCTCCTACTGAAATACCAAGACCAAAGCCAATAAGGCTGCCGTAAATACCCGCTTCTTTGCTGACATCAGAAAAATGGCCGTTGTCGTTTCTAAGCAGTCTGTCACCCCCGCCTTTCAAAAAATCTTTGACGTCCCAGTCTTCTGCCCTTAGCTCGCGTTTATTGGAATAGTTAAGGGTATTGACGGGAATAAAGCTGTTGTTGAGGATGTAGGCATCGAGGTCGCCATCCCTATCGTAATCAAAAAATGCAGCGTGGGTGGTATACCCTCTATCGTCGAGGCCATACTCAGCTGCTTTCTCTGTAAATGTGAGGTCTTTGTTGTTGATGTAAAGTTGATTGGCGGTTTCTACACCAGACTGATAACCTGCATTGCACACATAAATGTCAAGCCAGCCATCATTGTTGATGTCAACCATGACAACCCCAGTGCTCCAATGGTTGGGGCCGGTGCCCAGGGCTTTTTTTGAAATGTCTTCAAATTGCAAATTGCCCTTGTTGAGGTAGAGATGGTTTGCTGCCATGTTGGCCGTCATAAATACATCTGCCAGGCCATCGTTGTTGATGTCACCTATGGCTACACCACCTCCGTTGTAAAAGTTTCGGTAGCTAAAGATGTTGAATTTTTCTGTATTCTCCACCGGATTGGCAAAGTCAATGCCTGTTTGTTTGGCATCGAGCAGGGTAAACAAGGTGGTAGAATTTTTTGGAGTGGGGCCTGAGCAGGATGCCAGCGCAATGGCGATAATGAGAAATAAAAGCGGTCTCAATGTGTAGATTTTAAACAAAAAAGGGGAGCAAAATGCTCCCCCGTAAAATTAGGATTTTTAACCATTAATAGCCAGGATTCTGCTTCAAATTTGGATTTGAAGCGAGAGATTGTGTTGGAATTGGGAACAAAAGTCTCTCTTTGCCTGAAGCAGCTTTCTCTTCCCAGGCATTCAAGAATTTGCCAAAACGGATAAGGTCAGTTCTCCTGTGACCTTCCCAGTACAATTCTCTTCCTCTTTCTGCTAATAAGTTATCAGTTGTTAGAGCAGCAAGCGGAGAAGCACCTCTTTTTGTTCTGATCTGGTTTACAATATCCAATGCTCCTGCTGCATTGCCGGTGCGAAGCAGGGCTTCTGCTTTCATCAACAATACGTCAGAATATCTGTAGTAGACATAGTCATTGTCAACATTGTCTCCACTCTTGTAGTCGATTGGGTATTTGATAACCCTGATACCGGTTACTTCAAGATTGTCTCCTGATTCTTTGATGGCTACCTCTTTGGTAAATGATAGTGGGTTGCCCTTTCTGTCTTTCAAAGCCTCTCCCTTTTCATTGAACTGTTGTCCAACAAGGAAGCCTGCGTTGATACCAGATACATCGGTCATACCGGTGTAAGAACTTTTTTTCCTGATATCTCCATCTTCGAATGACATGTAGAAATCTCCCAAAGTGGTGAAACCGTTCCATCCTGATGGATTTTGGTTGTAGTGCAAGGTGCAGAACCATCTTGACCTTACGTTGCCTGAAGAAACTCCACCTACGTTTTCACCGGTCCAGATATTTTCTTTACCAATGGCATCGTTGTTTGGTGCAAAGTTTTCAAAGTAGTTGTCAGACAACTGGTATTTGCCAGAGCCGATGATTTGATCTGCAATAGAAGCCACTGCATTCATATCAGCAGCATTAAAAGTTGGAGCCTCTCTGTTGAGGTATGCACCTTTGTTGAGCAATGCCTTCATTTTCAAAACGCGTGCTGCGTCTTTGTTGGCACGATTGGTAGGTGCAGCAGGTAAGTCATTGATGATGGCATCCATTTCTGAAACCACAAAGTCAACTACCTCCTGTGGACCCAGAACCTGAGCATCTTCCAACAAAGAAGAACCAGCATCTCTGAAAGGTACCTGGCCCCAGCCATCCAATACAGAAAGCATTACAAAAGACCTCAAATAACGAGCTTCTGCAGCTTGCTGTGCCGTAGGATTAAATTGAAGTAAGTTGGTTGTGGTGTAAACTACCTGCAACAACTCACTGAAAGTGCTGGTCAGGAAGGAGTGGTCTGCTGTCCATGTATGGGCGTGCAGTGATCTCCAGATTCCGTTGTCGTCCCAGTCTGGTCCTCTGGTTGGGCCCATTGCTGCATCGGTGGTGTGCTCCTGAGCTGCCCAGAAACGGGATTGATCCTGGTATGGATTCTTCATCCCATCGTATGCTGCTTGCAACAGCGCATCTACTTTCACAAGTTTTGATGCCTGATCTTTTGTCAGGTCTTCCCTCAGCTCTTCTTTCAGATCTGTACAATTCTGAAAGCTGAAAGCAACCATCAACAATAAGATTATTTTGTATTTCATGATGATATGATTTTTTTAGAATGAAACATTAAGTCCAAAAATAAATGATTTTGCTGAAGGATATGGGATGTATTCAATTCCAGATGAAGGAACACCATTCCTCAGGTTTACTGTATTTACTTCAGGGTCAAAGCCACTGTAGTTGGTGATCACCAAAAGGTTTTGGCCAGTAAGTGACAACCTTACGTTTGAAAGTTTTGAAACTTTACCGATGTTGTATGACAAAGTAGCGTTAGCCAATTTTACAAAGTCACCATCTTCAATGTATCTTGAAGAAGAGGTGATTGGGTTGGCAATGCTTTCTTTGATGCTTCCTTCCAACAAGTTGGCATCAAGGTTTCTGCTACCAAGGTTACCAATTGGCAATACAGACATGGCTGTGTTGTTGTACAACTGGTGGCCAAAAGCTCCGTTCCAGTTCATGCTGAAATTCAACTTGCCAGCTTCTATACCGGTAGAAATACCCAAAATGATGTTGGCATTTGGATCACCAGCTGCTACTGTTACATCACCGTCTTTGGTGTACTTGCTGTTTCCTGTTTCATCCAGACCCAGGTATTCTCTCACAAAGAAGGTATTCAAAGGATAGCCATTCTTCATTTCCTGAACATAAGCTCCTGATGAACCTTGTCCAAACAAATCTCCTGTAAGGATTGGAGGACCAGAGTAATTTCTGAATTCGTTGTTGAGGAATGAAACGTTACCTCCGAGGAACCAGCCAAAGTTTTGCTTGTTGATGATCTGAGCATTCAAGCCGATTTCAACACCGCTGTTTACTACTTCACCATTGATGTTTTTCCAAGCTCTTACAGCAGGACCTGGCTCTGATACAGATGGGTCCAACAAAAGATCGTTGGTTACTCTGCTATAGTAATCGATGCTACCTGTCAATACATTGTTAACCAGACCGAAGTCGATTCCCACATTGAGTGTTGATGATGATTCCCATTTCAAGTTAGGATTGGCAACGTTTTCCAACAAAGTACCACCATTTTCAGTAAGCTGATATCTTTCCTGTGCAGATCCTGCAGGGAATTCCTGGTTACCGGTTTTACCCCAGCCCAAACGCAATTTCAGATCACTGATGTTGTCGTTGTCAGCAAGGAAATCTTCTGATTTGATGTTCCAGGAAGCACCAAAAGATGGGAAGATACCATATTTGTTGTTGGCACCAAATTTTGATGAACCGTCAGCTCTCAAAGTAGCAGTAAGGTTATACTTGCCTTTGTATCCCAAAGTTGCTCTACCAAAATATGACTGCAATTCGCTGATTGGATCAGCAAATGAGATGAAACGTTTGTTGGCATTGCTAGAGTTTTGAATAGCATTTGTATTGTCAAAATCCAATACCGCAAAGCCACGACCTGCTAAGGCGTAACCTTTGAAGTCAAATTTTTGGTATTCGTAACCCACAATTGCTTCCAATCTGAGATCATCAGACATGTTTTTGTTGAAATTCAAAGTATGTGATTGGATGGTTGACAACAATTCGTTGTTGGCCATACCAGCCCAACCCAAACCTTCAATTCCCTGTACGTTGACATTACCAGAAATGGCACCACGTGTGTTGCCAAGACCATAATTGATACCCAATCTATAACGGTAAGTAAGGTTATCGGTGATGTTCCAGTAAGGAGAAATGTTGGCCAAAGTAGTTGTGGTTTTCGCTTTTTCAAAGTGACCATCCAAAAGATTCAATGGGTTGATGGTAGTTGCACCAACCAATGGGTTGTTCTTTGAAGTGGTGAAGTCACCATTGGAAGCTCTCAGTGGAACGGTTGGGTTCCATTGCAAAGCCTGGGCTACAAGGTTACCAGTAAAGCCGGCATTGGTAGAAATAGGCGCAATATCTTCCACAGTTTGGCTGGCGATCAACATCGCATCCAAACCCAATTTACCATCCAATACTTTGAAATTGGAGTTGAAAGATGCAGTATATCTCTTTAATCCTGAATCTTTTATGATACCTTGAATGTCCTGATATCCACCTGAGAATCTGTAGGTAGCTGTTTCTGAACCACCTCCGATTGACAAATTGTAGTTTTGGGTTGTACCGCTTCTGGTAATCTGATCAAAAGCATCTACACTGCCTTTACCATCACCAGAAGTCAAACCATACTTGCTCAATGCTGATCTGTACTCATCTGCTGTAAGCACATCATACTTTTTCAATACAGAGCTGGTACCCAAACTTACACCAAAGTCAACTTTAGGTGCACCTGACTTTGCTTTTTTGGTTGTAATGAGGATTACACCATTGGAAGCCCTTGATCCATAGATCGCAGCTGAAGATGCATCCTTCAATACATCGATGTTGGCAATGTCTGATGGGTTGATAAAGTTTAAAGGGTTGGAATTGGCAATAGAACCAATATCTGTAGCCAACAAACCTGCTTTGGCGGTACGACCATCCAATGGCACTCCATCAATAACATAGAGTGGGCTTGCGCCTGCACGAATGGAGTTGTTACCCCTGATTTTCACAGTTGCCTGACCACCTGGCTGACCACTGTTGTTGATGATGTTAACACCCGCAACCCTGTTTTGCAACAACTGGTCTGCTGATGTAACGATACCCTGATTGAAATCCTTTTCTTTCAATGAGGCAACGGAGCCGGTCACATCTCTTTTCTTCTGTGAACCGTATCCTACAATTACAACCTCATCCAACACAGATCCTTCCTCAAGGGCTATGTCGACAGTTGTAGAGGAACCTACAACCACTTCCTGGTTGGCGTATCCCGTATAAGAAAAAACGAGGGTCGATCCTTCAGCAGCGCTGATTGAATACATACCATCGAGGTCGGTAATGGTTCCGGTACTGGTCCCCTTTACCAAAATGTTGGCCCCGATTAGGGGGTCACCGGTCTTGCCATCTGTCACTTTTCCTGATACCGTACGCTGCGCATAGGTAAAGGAAACTCCCAGGGCAAATACCAAAAGAAACATAAATTTTGTTAATGTTCTCTTCATGTGGCTTTGACGATTTTGATTTAATTAATTAGAAGTTTATTCATAAAACACCTACGTGTTGGTTATGCTCTTCGTAATACTTTGTCTTTCAGAACTTTCGGAATTATAATGTCGGCCGGAAAACTATTTTAACATAACGTTAAAAAATTAATATTCGCTTCCTGGACGTTTTACATATTAATTATTTTTTATCAACCTTGTTTTTGTGGTATTTCCTATCCCCCTTATTGGATAGCAATGATAGGTATTATTTAAACGTTAACAAATTAAAAATAAATGCAAACGTTTGTGCAAACGTTTGTTGTTAATAAAATAAAATGTTAAATTTGAGCTATGAACAAAATTACCATCGTGGATATCGCCAAAATGTTGTCCATTTCCGTATCCACCGTTTCAAGGGCCTTATCGGATCATCCCGATATTAGCGAGGAGACCAAAAATCGCGTCCGCGAAGTCGCCCATAAATTCAACTATCTGCCCAATTTGCACGCCCGCTTCTTTCGAAAAAAGAACACCCGCATGATTGCACTCATCCTGCCCGAGTTCAATCGTTTCTTTGTACCCGACCTCATCAAAGGCATCCAACACTACGCCGACGAACAGGGTTACAAAGTCATTATCTTTCAATCCGGCAACCAGTTCGAAGCAGAAGCCGAAATCATCAAATACTGCCTCAGCTGGGTGGTTGAAGGGGTGCTCATTTCGCTCAGCGACAATACCTCAGACCTCAACCACCTGCAAATCCTGAAAGACAGCCAGATTCCGGTTGTATTGCTCGACAAAGTGCTCACCAGTACTGACTATCCCACCGTTACCATCGATGGCTTTGCTGCAGCTTATACTGCTACCACGACACTGATCCAGAAATCAAGAAAGAAGATTTTGGGTGTCTTTGGCCATGAAAACTTATCCATCACCAAAGATCGCTTTTTTGGCTTCCAACAAGCCTTATCAGACGCAGGACTGCCTGTAGATCCGGAGCCCTACCTTATAGTCAACCACATTCAGCAAATCAACAGGCTGCTGGAGGCCAAAACCCGGGAGTATCTACCCGATGGCATCTTTTTTATGACCGATGAACTGCTGGTGCATGGCCTCAATCATTTTTTGAAGATGGGTCTCAAAGTGCCCCAGGAATTGAGCGTCATTGGCATCAGCGATGGTACTTCGCCCAACTTTTTATTTCCCCCCATCAGCCACATCTTTCATTCAGGTTTTCAGATCGGTAAGTCAGCATGTAAGTTGCTCATCCACCACATCCAGGACCAGGATCATGAAATCCGACATTTGGTAGAAGGAACAAATTTGATAGATTTGGGCTCCATTTGATGTACCGCTTCAACTTATCATATTGAATTTAAACTCTACACCAAAGCGTTGGCTTATGGGCTTTGCCTTCTGGTTGATTATTGCTGTAACAGGACAAGCCCAAACCGACACCCTTTGGCAAATAGCCGGCGATACGGTGGTTTTTATTGCCCCAAAAAGCATAACTACAGATCGGGTCAAACTCAGCAACCGCGATTTCAAACGATTGCCAGGCGGATTTGACGATCCTTCCAGGATTTTGATTCATTTTCCGGGCATTGCCATTGCCAACGATCAGGCCAATGGTGTCGTTTACCACGGACTGCCTGCCCACATGACGCAATGGAGACTTAATGGACTGGACATCGTCAACCCCAACCACCTCAGCAATGCCGGTACCTTAAGCGATCTATCCAGCCCTTCGGCAGGTGGGGTCAATATGTACAGCGGCAATGTCCTGGATGGTTTTGAATTTGTAGCCCCCTCCTTTACGAGCAAACGATCGTGGTCTCTGGCAGGTATAGCTGATCTTCAAACCTCGACCAAAAGGCAAAATTACCTTCAACTTAGTGTCCTGGGCCTTGAAGCAGGCCTCCACAAAAAGTGGCAAAACAACAGCCACGTCTTTGCCAATTACCGGTATTCATTTACCGGCTTGCTGGAAGATTTGGGCGTTTCTTTCGGCAATGAAGCCATTCGTTTTGATGATTGGGTGGCAGGCTATTCTGCCAAAAATAAAAACTTCAATACCTCCTTCTTTTTTGCATACGGCAGCAGTACCAACAAACACAATGCCCAGCCCAAACCCTTGCTCACGTACAAAGACGGTCAAAACATTTACTACCATTCCAAAAACATCACCGCGCAGTGGCTGGCCGGTTACCAATACCTGACAGGACACGAACTCAACGTGGGCGTTGCCTATTCAAAACGGAGTGATGATCGCAAAGCCGATGGCGAAATTGTACTTGAAGATGATACCACCGTTGATGTAGCCGAAACCTTTGGGCTTTCCCACCAGAAATATACGGCCATGGCAAAGCTTACAACTCCCGGCAACTGGCAGCTGGAAGCAAGATGGATGTATGACCAACTGCAATACGACAAAACCATTGATACAAACGCAGCTCGCAGTGTTGCTGATGAGCTGTATAGCACTCAACTGAATGTCTTCAAAAATATAAGCCTGGGTCAACATCTTAAACTCAAAACAGAATTGGCCTTAATGTACCAACGCCAATTAAACGTGCTTCCTGCCTTAACTTTGGAGTACTACCAGGGACCACACACTGTTTCTGCATCCCTTTCAAGAAACGTCGGAGGGGTGCTGCTCAATCAGGCTTATGCCCTTCATTCGATTGTTGGCATGAATTATATGCTGGATTATAAAATCACAACGCGGTATCTTAAAACGACCGTTAGTGGCTTTTACCACGACATTTCCCGATTGCCCGCCGATACGGCAGAATACAATTTTCTTCTGGCATACGATCTCTCGTTTGATGGCAAGATCAGCAGCACGGGTCGGGGAAAATCCCAGGGTGTAAGTTTCATGGCAGAGCTCGATGCCGGTAAAAACTGGTGGCTAAATGTTAACCACAGTTGGTTGAACACTTTGTACAAAAACAGTGGATCCACAAATTGGAATCACGCCGAAAATGATTTTGGATGGATGGGCAATGCCAATGTTGGTAAGACCATAAAACTGGGACATGGGCAACTTTCACTGTCTGTGTCTTTCCATTACCGGGGTGGGCAATTTTATTATACTGCCATGCCCTACCCGGCAACACAACAATACAATCTTGCACCTCAAAATCAATTTGCTCCCTATCTTAGATGGGACGCAAGGATTAATTACACAAGAAAAAAATCGATGATTTCACTTGATATTCAAAACGTTACCAACCGTCAAAATGAAGGTTTTGCCAGATACGGGCCCACAGGTCCTTATATTGAATATCAACTTGGACTTTTGCCCGTAATCAGTTACAAAAGAAGCTGGTAATGGTTATTTGACTTCCTGCATAAGTTTCCTTACCAACGGAGAAATGGCCAGCAGTACCAGTCCTGCAATGAGTGCATACAGTGCCAGCTGTTTATATCCATTGGTGTAGGTGATCAACTGCTCGAGGTTAGATGCATTGGCAGAAGCTTCGGCAATATTGGCGCCCAGGATGCCTGCAAAATATTGTCCGTAGGCGCTGGCCAGAAACCACATACCCATCATGATGGCCTGCAGTTTGACGGGTGATAGTTTGGTCATTATAGACATGCCTATGGGCGACAAGCACAGCTCACCAAAGGTGATGACCAGCCAGCCAAGCGTAAATACATTTAAGGAAGTTACGCCCTGATCATTGGCAAAAAACTGGGTGGTATAAAATACATAAAAGCCGGCAGCCAAAAACAAAAAGCCAAGGCCAAACTTTACCAGCGTATTGGGCTCCCAGCCCTTTTTTGCCAGCGCAAGCCAAACCATGCCTAGCAGGGCTGCAAACAAGATTACAAAAAGAGAATTGGCGGAGTTGTTGACACCATTGGGGTCGAGGGTGATGCCCACCAGATTTTTATCCAGATTTTTTTCAGCAAACAAGCTGAGTGAGCCCCCACTTTGTTCGAAGAAAGCCCAAAACACAATGGAAAAAAAGATAAAAACCATGGCCGCAACCAATTTTTTTCTTTCAGCTACGGTAAAGTTACGCATTTCATAAGCCAGGTAAACCAGGGTAGCCGGACCAATGGTATACATGAATATATCCGTATATTCTGTTTTGGCTACCATGGTCATGATCAGTGGTATGATGACCAGTGAACCAAGATAGGTGGCCAATTCAATATTTCTTCGCTTACCGGCATCAAGGTGTAGCAAGGGTGACAAACCTATGTTGCCCATACTTTTTTGGGTAAAGGTAAAGGTTAGCAGGCTGATGATCATCACCAATGCCGCAAAACCAAAGGCCACATGCCATGTAAGGTGTGAGGGTACCAACGAGGTAAGCATTTCACCCTTACCAACCGCCACACATAAGTAGCCACCAATGAGGGCGCCCAGGTTAATACCCGCATAAAACAAAGAAAAACCGGCATCCCGTCTGGTGTCTCCATCGTGATAGAGTGTGCCTACCATGGTAGAAATGTTGGGCTTGAAAAAGCCGGTACCCACAATGGTAAAACTAATGCCAAAAAAGAAAAAACGCACAGGGTCAATGGCCAGGATCAGGCTACCCGCAATCATGAGCAAGCCACCCCAATATAGCGATTTGCGGTAGCCCAATATCTTATCGGCAAACAAGCCCCCGATGAAAGTAAATGCATATACAAAGGCCTGGGTGGCGCCGTATTGCAGGTTGGCCTGGGTGGCATCCAGCATGAGTTGGTTGACCATAAAAATAACAAGCATGCCCCTCATTCCATAGAAACAGAAACGTTCCCACATTTCAGAGAAAAACAAATACCAGAGTTGTTTCGGGTACTGACCTTTGAAATTTCGAATTTCCTGTAGGGAGGTATCGGTTGCTGGTGTATCGTTATTGGACGCCATGCATCAGTTTTTTAAATATAGGATGGAGTGCTGCAACCAAAATGGCAGCGGCAAGTGGTGTAACCGTAAATATCAGAAAGAAGTTGGCCATGCCGTGTTCTTGCGAGATGGCATCCATTTCACCACCAAGTTTACCGGCTATTTTATTGCCGATGGCGATGGATAAGTACCATACCCCAAACATTATAGATATCATACGGGCTGGTGCCAATTTGCTTACGTTGCTGAGCCCAACAGGTGATATGCACAGTTCTCCCATGGTGTGGAAGAGATAGGCTATAACCAGCCAGATCATGCTCACTGCTGCGGTTTGAGCTCCGGCAGGAATAGCAGCTGAACCATAGGATAGAGCATAAAAGCCTATGCCCAGGAAGCTGAGTCCCATCGCATACTTAAAGGCTACCGGTGGATTGTATTTGCTTTCCCAAAGCTTGGTAAACATCGGCGCCAGGGTGATGATAAAGAAAGAATTTAATATCTGAAACCATGATGCCTGTACTTCTGTACCTTCGTTGTTGAATTCTCTGTTGAGCATCCAAATTACGATGCCCCAGATGATGACAAAACTTGAGATCAGCACAATATTGGCCACACTGTATTTTCCAAAGGTAACCCTTGTGAGCCTTGAAAGCACCCAGCTGATAATGGCCAGGGGTACAACCGTAAGCAGGGTGTTGATGACTTTGAACGTAGTGGCAAAGCCTCCGGTGAGACTTCGGTCAACATAGTCTTTGGCAAAGATGCTCATGGAACCTCCCGCCTGCTCGAATGAGGCCCAAAAAAGCATGTAAAAAAAGGCAATCATACAAAGTGCAATCAGTTTATCGCGCGTGATTTCACTGTAACGCACCAGCCTGGAAAAAATGATGAAAACAAAAATCAATACACCCCCGAGCATGACGTAATCTGCTGTAGTGGAGTTGCCAAATATATTGTAATCGTATATTTTCGACATTGGGTCGTTGATCACCCATACGAGGGCTATGATTGCGGCCAATATGATAAGTACAATATCGATGGTGAGAAATGGATTTCTCTTGTCGCCATCTGTCTGTGCAGATGCGTTTTCAGTAGTTGATTTATTTGCTACCAATGGTTTGAGACCTACTTCTCCAAAGATACCCTGGAAAAAATAAAACATGATCAGACCCAAAAACATAAAGATGCCTGCGAGGCCAAAGCCAAAACTCCAGTCTACTTTTTCACCAATGTAACCACAAAGCATCATACCCAGGAAGGCACCAGAGTTGACACCCATATAAAAGATCGTATACGCAGCATCTTTTTTCTCAGCGTGGTCTTTGTACAATTGAGAAACGATAGAGGTCATATTGGGTTTAAAGAAACCATTGCCAAAAATCAGGCATAGCAGACCTATGTACAAAAAAGCAGGTGTCTCTAAAGCCATAGAGGCATGACCCAGGGCCATGATAAAAGCACCCAGCAATACCGTCTTGCGCGAGCCCAGGTAACGATCGGCTACAAAGCCCCCAATGATGGGTGTGAGGTAAACCATAGAAGTATAAGTGCCATACAGAGCCAGCGCTGTTTTTCGCTCCCATGCCCAGCCCCCGTCAACTAAGGAGGAGGTGAGAAACAAGACCAACAGCGAACGCATGCCGTAGTAGGAGAAGCGTTCCCACATTTCTGTAAAAAACAAGACAAAGAGGCCGGCGGGGTGACCCAATACTTTTTGGGAAAAGAAATCATTGCCCGATCCCTGCGAAGACCCGGAAGTAGCTTGGTTTGACATGTCAGTTATTGGTTTGTATCAAAGTTTATTTTACCCCGTGCATCATGCGTTTAAGCACAGGACTCAGGGAGAATAATATCACTGCCGCAATGCCACAAAGCACTACAAACACCATAAAGAACTCATATAGGTTGGTGATTTGAAATCCAGCAAAAACAGGATAGTGATCCATGATGTTTTTGTCTGCCAACATTTGCAATTGCTCAGGAGTGGGTGTTATCTTTTTATCCAGTATCGCTTGCAGATCAATGCCCATATCGTTCGCTGTTTTAAATTTGTCTCCGGTAGCGGGCAAAATTGAGCCTAACGTACCTGCCAATGCATATCCCGACGCATTGGACAAGAAAAATACACCATAAAGCAAAGAAGTAAACCTCTTAGGTGCCAGCTTACCAACCAAAGAAAGTCCGATTGGAGACAAACAAAGCTCACCTATCGTTTGCAGCAAATACAACAAAATTAGCCACTTTATACCCAATAATCCAGTAGTGCCCAGATCTTTTACATTATTGGCAATGATAAAATAGGCTAAGGCAATGGTGGCAAGTCCTATGGCTTGTTTCACAGGTGAAATGGGTTCTTTACCATTTGCCCTTAATTTATCCCAAAGCATGCTGAATGGTATGGCCAGCATGACCACAAATATGCCATTGAAGATCTGAACCATTGACGGAGGCATGTTCCAGCCAAAGAAATTTCTGTCAGTCTGATTATTAGCAATAAAAGTCAATGAAGAACCCGCCTGCTCAAATGCAGCCCAAAAGAAGATTACAAAAAAGGAAACAATGTAGATCACCAGGATCCTGTCCATTTCAACTTTTGATAAAGAAGAGTCCGTCAAAATCAAGCCCGCCAAAGTTAGTCCACTGGCATAAATTGCTGAATAAACGATGTTTTGTCCAATAACAAAATAAAACGTCAGTGCCAAACCAATGAATGCGATAACAGCCAACATTAGGGATTTGCTTGAAAAAACAGCTTTTTGTGACTCTCCTTCTTCGTAGTCGGAAGCTATATTGTGTTTTGGTAAACCACCCAATGGCCTTCCTTCCGGAGTAACCACATATTTATCTTTCAACAAATAAAAAGTAAGTGTGCCAATCAGCATCGCAACACCTGCCGCAAAAAAGCCCCATTTGAAAGCAAATACATCCCTGGTGCCATTTGCATCAACTACATCTCCCAATGCCGGACAGATGAATTGGCCTAAAAATGCGCCCACATTGATACCCATATAAAATATGGTGAAGGCTGTATCCAGTTTGCTCTTTTCTTCCTTTGGATATAGGTTGGTGACCATACTGGAAATATTGGGTTTGAAAAATCCATTTCCAAATATCAATACACCTAAAGCAACATACAAAAGTGTTTTTGCTAATTCAAGATTTACGCCAAATGTAGTTGCACTTGTAAATAAAAGGAATTGACCTGTCGCCATTAAAAGTCCTCCGATAAGAATACAGTTTCTGTTGCCGAGGAATCGGTCTGAAATAAAACCGCCCAACATGGGTGTCAGGTAACATAAACCTAAAAAGCCACCATAAATAAGTGAAGACTGCTCTTCACTCATCATCAGTGCATGAACAATGAATAGCGTCAACAATGTGCGCATTCCGTAAAAATTGAAACGCTCCCACATTTCGGTACCAAACAGTACCCATAAACCTTTGGGGTGACGTGAACTTTGTGTTGTTGCTGTGCTCATAATTAGTTTTGAATTTCGGTCTAAAAATATAGTAATTAACCCAAACTTGAATTTTTAAAACATAAAATTTTGAAAAACACCCAGTTCACTATAATATATTCTATGTATCACCTCGCTGATTATTAATTACATACAGCCGGGTGGCGCCTTTTTAGTCCTATTTTTTTACTTCTGTCCCCTTAAATTGCGCCAAAAGCTGGTAAAAAAAACAATGACCACATTAAATTTGGAAGTCTCTATAATAATTGATGCTCAACAAAATTTATCTATGAAAATACAATTCGCACAAAATTATATTCCATCCTTACAGGTGTTTTACACAAAACCTT
The DNA here is from genome assembly GCA_937870795.1 of uncultured Bacteroidota bacterium. Lineage (GTDB taxonomy): Bacteria > Bacteroidota > Bacteroidia > Chitinophagales > Saprospiraceae > JADKBO01. The sequence continues at coordinate 53,436 of CALMWS010000219.1, forward strand.
CTCTGATGAGGTCGTGCATGTGGATGATGCCTGCATACTTACCATTATCTTCTACCAGCAGCTGGGAAATGGATTGAGCCCTCATTTGTTCCAAAGCTTCTACCGCCAGTGCTTCACTTGAAATGGTCTTTGGAGCCGGACTCATGATTTGTTGCGCCCTAATCTCTTCATTGAAGTTTTGGTTCATAAGCATTCGCCTCAAATCGCCATCGGTGATAATGCCCAAAAGCTGCCTGTTGTCATCGGTCACCGCGGTGGCTCCGAGGCGACCCGAAGAGATGGTGAGGATGACATCTTTGATTACAGCCTCAGGGCTTACAAAAGGTTGAGCGTTTTTATATGCCAGATCTGCTACTGTCGTATAGAGGATCTTGCCGAGGTTGCCCCCCGGGTGTAAAAGCGCAAAATCTTTGGAACTAAATCCTTTGAGGTGGAGCAGGGCCATGGCCAGGGCATCACCCATGGCCAGTTGGACTATGGTGCTGGCTGTAGGTGCCAGGTTGTTGGGGTCTGCTTCTTTTTCAACGGGCAACAGCAGGCAGAGGTCGCATTGGTTGGCTAAAAAAGAAGAAGCGTTGGAAACCATGGCAATGGTGGTATTGCCCATTGCTTTTAAAATGGGCAGCAGTACCTTGAGTTCTGCCGTTTCTCCACTTTTGGAAAGACAGATGACTACATCGTGTTTATCAATTTGGCCAAGATCACCGTGAACGGCATCGGCAGCGTGCATAAATACAGCCTTACTTCCTGTAGAATTAAAAGTGGCTACCATCTTTTGACCAATGATGGCACTTTTGCCTATGCCCGTAACCACAATTTTGCCTTCACAGGCGAAAAGGGTGTTGACTGCTTCCACATGATCAGCACCTATGCTTTGTTGGAGGGCTGCCAAAGTTTGGGCCTCAATCTGCAAAGTTGTATGGATGCTATTTAAAATCTGTGCTTCCAATTGTTGGCGGTATTTTAGTGTTTTAGGTGCCTGTATCAATGAATTTTATTCGTAATTCTCAACAGACCGGCCAAAGATAGGCAGCGTAAGATCGATTACTAAAATAAAAATTCATTATTTTATTTGCGGGTTTGCATAAAATTTTTGATAACTTTAGACGGCATTTGTAAAATTGCTGTACAAGTTCAGGTAAAAACGACCCTTTTTGGGGTCGGTTTCCCTTCAATAAAAGCTGTTATTTAATTACATATAAAAAGATGCATAGCCTCGAAAAATCACTAAAAGAGTACTTTGGCTTTGACACTTTTAAAGGAGAGCAAAAAGCAATCATTGAAAGTGTCATGTCGGGCAAAGATACTTTTGTGATCATGCCAACCGGAGGTGGAAAGTCGCTTTGTTATCAATTGCCGGCACTCTTACTTCCGGGTACGGCCCTGATCATATCACCACTTATTGCCCTGATGAAAAATCAGGTCGATAGCATTCGGGGTTATTCACAAAGCGATGAACTGGCTTCATTCCTCAATTCATCCCTCACCCGAACCCAAATGCGTGAGGTCAAGGAAGGAATTACCAATGGCACTACCAAGATGCTGTTTGTGGCGCCGGAAACGCTCACCAAAGATGAAAACATAGAATTTTTCCAACAAACCAATGTGTCTTTTGTCGCCATTGACGAGGCACACTGTATTTCAGAGTGGGGTCACGATTTCCGCCCCGAATACCGAAGGATTAGAAACATGATCAGTGCCATCGGCACCGATATTCCGCTGGTAGCCCTCACCGCCACTGCTACACCCAAGGTACAGACAGACATTGTCAAAAACCTCAACATGAGAGATGTAAATGTTTTCATTTCTTCTTTCAACCGCGACAACCTTTTTTACGAAATCCGTCCCAAAACCAACAGAGACCAAACGGTTAGGGAGATCGTTCAATTTGTTAAGTCTATGCCCGGCAAATCGGGTATTATATATGTGCAAGCCCGCAAGACCACCGAAGAATTGGCCAAGATCCTGCAGGTCAACGGCATCAAAGCGTCTCCTTATCATGCGGGCCTGGATGCCAAGGTGCGGACCAAGGTACAGGACGATTTTTTAATGGAAGAAATTGAGGTCATTGTTGCCACCATTGCTTTTGGTATGGGCATCGATAAGCCCGATGTACGCTTTGTGATTCACTATGACATACCCAAAAGCATTGAAAACTACTACCAGGAAACCGGTAGAGGCGGGCGCGACGGTCTCGAGGGCAAGTGCCTTGCTTTTTATTCCTACAAAGACATCCTCAAACTCGAAAAATTCCTCAGAGATAAGCCTGTCTCAGAGAGAGAGTTGGGAGCACAGCTTATGGATGAAATCATCGCTTACTCCGAAACAAGTGCCTGCAGGAGAAAATTTCTGCTCCACTACTTTGGTGAACCGTATGAGGAGTCCAAATGCGATAAAATGTGCGACAACTGCAGGCACCCCAAAGACAAGGTAGAAGTCAATCAGGATATGGTCATGACCATCAAAGCCATTTTGGAAATCAACGAAAAGTTTTTGATTAAAACCGTAGTAGAGTTTATCACCGGCAAGGCAACCAAGGAGATGAAAGATTTCCGGTTCGACAAATTGCCCATGTTTGGTTGTGGCAGCAAGCAGGAAGACTTGTATTGGCACTCTATCATACGTCATGGCATTCTCAACAATCTCATTGAAAAAGACATTGAATTGTACGGACTTTTGAGGGTTACGGAACTGGGCCATGAATTCATCAACAAGCCCTGGTCGATTACCATTCCATTGAATCGCGACTTCAGTGATGCAGAGGGAGACGACATTGCAGTGGGCGAAGGCGGCGGAACCGTACTTGATGAAACCCTTATGAACATGTTGGTAGAGTTGCGGAAAAAAGAAGCCAAAAAAATCGGTGTACAGCCCTGGATTATTTTCCAGGAGCCATCACTTCAGGAAATGGCTACCTTCTATCCTGTCTGCCATGAAGATATGCTCAAAATTACGGGCATCAATCAGGGAAAAGCAGCCAAGTATGGCAAACCCTTTATTGCCCTGATCCAGAAGTACGTTGAAGACAATGAAATTGACCGACCTGATGAAATTTTAATTCGTCAGGTTGCCAATAAGAGCAAAGACAAGGTGACCATCATCCAGGGCATTGATAAAAAAATGCCTTTGGAAGATATAGCACGAAATGTAGGCAAGACCATGGAAGAATTGCTCGAAGAACTCAATATGATTGTTGATGGAGGTACCAAACTGGATCTCGATTATTACATCGAAGAAGAAATCGATCAGGAGATCATAGACGAAATTTACGAATACTACCAGGAGGCAGAATCTGATTCACTGATGGAAGCTTACAAAGCTTTAAAAGAAGAAGACATTACCATAGAAGAGCTTAGCCTGGTACGCATTAAATTTATGTCTGAATTTGCCAATTGACCAATGGCTGTATACGTAATCATCAACGGACCCAACCTTAACTTATTGGGTAAAAGGCAAGTCGAGATTTACGGCACCCTTAGCTTTGATGAATGGCTGCCCCAATTGCAAAACCGGTTTTCAGAGCATGAGCTTATTTACCGTCAAAGCAATCATGAGGGAGATCTCATCGACTGGTTGCACGAATTTGGTTTTACGGTTGAAGGTATAATTTTAAATGCAGGCGGATATACCCATACCTCGATAGCGTTGGCAGATGCAGTAGCATCCATAAAGAGTCCTGTGGTTGAAGTTCACATCAGCAACATCTTGGAAAGGGAAAGTTTCCGGCACCATTCCTACCTTTCAGCCTGCTGCGTTCGTACCATCATGGGCAAGGGGCTAGAAGGTTATGCAGAAGCCTTAACCTTTCTTTCGATGTAAAAATTATACGCTTGAAGTATTACTTTTATACGTTACACTCATAAATGAGATATTTGCTTAACATTGACCTTTAATAGTTTTATATATTTGTTTGTCCAAAATTATTTAATACTAAAATAGATTGTTTACATGAAAACTTTAAAAACACTGGTAACTGCATTGTTTGTGGTTGCATTTTTAGGTAGTGCAGGAGCGCAGGATTACAAATCTGCCATCGGGGCCAAATTGGGCTATGGTTTGATTGCTTCTTACAAAACATTTTTAAACAAAAAAGCAGCGGTAGATATCTTTGGTGGTATCAGATGGGGTGGTCTGGCTGCAGGTGCCTACTATGAGATCCACAGCCCTGTCAAATCGGTTGAAAACCTCAAATGGTATGTAGGTGGTGGAGCTTCTGTCACAACCTGGAATTATGGTTACATAGGTTACAGTTCATATTACGAATTAGGAGTATCAGGTGTTATTGGCCTGGATTATACTTTTGAAGATTATCCGGTAAATGCGAGTGTAGACTGGGCACCTACCATTGTTGTTGCAGATTCATATGATTATCCGGGTGTTAACCTGGCCAGATTTCGTGCCGGTTATGGTGCCTTTACCGTTCGATACATTTTGGGAGGAAAAGGCAAATAAGTTGCACAAAATTAATGTTTGAGGATTTAACCATTATCGATTAAATTCCAAATATTATTTTGTGTTTTGTTGTTTTGTGCCACAATATTCTAATTTCTCATGGGAGTTTGGTAAAATTTTGTGAGAATTTGAGAAATACATTTGGTGGGGCAAATAAATATTTTCTATATTTACGCAACATTAAACCTTATTTATCTAACCTTAATTATTCATTATGAAAAGATTTTTCCTTTTGGCCTTCGTTTTGGGTGCATGTCTCAGCTTGTCTGCAACAACAACTAATCCCGGTAAACTAACGGCAAAAAAAGAAGTTATTGAACAACAACTTTCTGATCTGAACCAAATCGAAAAGATCATTAAGGAAGAAGGACTTACTTACGACCAATTGGTTGCCAAGTATCCTAATCTGGTTGAAAAGACCCAACTTTCTGCTTCTGCAAGTGAAGACGGAATGTTTGAGAACGCCAGCGGAACACCCCTAGGTGTACCAGGTTTCTGGTGGGGATTCTGCCTTGGATGGGTAGGTATGTTGATCGTATACCTTACTATGGATGAAGGTTCTTCAAGGAAGAAGCAAGTGATGAACGCTCTTTGGGGCTGTGTTATCGCTTATGCTTTGTTCTTCATTGTTTACGTTGGTATCGTAGGAGCATCTTTGGCTTCTTTGTACTAATCAATAACTACATAAGATCTATCGCAAAGTGCAGCTATATGCTGCACTTTGCTTTTAAAACATAACCTGGTGACTAGAACAATTTCTTTTTTTATCCTGACTTGCTGTTTTCTAACTACCCTGCACGCTCAAAAATATCATTTGTTTCAGGCTGGTTTTTCGATCAAAGAAAAAAGAACGGGCACTGAAAAATCTACCCTTATGATGGGTAAGGTGAGCTATGACAATCATTTAAACAAGGCTGAATATTTTCTGTCTTTTCCACAAAAAGAAAGGTGGGTGATTCAGGATTCAACCCTTCATAAGTACGTAGGCGATTCGCTCGTCAATACCAAGGTGCTTGGGCAGGTCAACGACTTTATCATGTTTAAAAACATCCTGGAGTACAAAGACAATGATTTTGGTCTTTCTTCCGCGGGTTTTGTCATCACCTCGGTTCAGGAAAGCGATGAAGAACTCATCATGGAATGGGAGCCGCCTTCTACTTTCAAAACATTCCTCAAAAAAGTGATTACCCACGTTAAAGACAATCTGCTAATGGGCATTGTCTTTTATGACGTAGAGGAGAAAGAAATCAACAAGACTTTTTACGAAAACTATCAAATCATCAAAGACCTGCCTGTACCTATGAAAATTGTTTCTCAGTATTCAGGCAATGAACAGCAGTTGTACAAGTCCATCACCTTCGACAATGTAGTTGTGGAATGAAAATAACCATGTTGTTAAGTATAGTGCTGTTTGCTTTGACGGGTCTTTCGGCGCAAAACAGCGAGGATCTGGGTTTTGCCCGCGTACTGGCGGCTGAAAAACACAAGCCGGGCGCTTACACTACCTTCAAAGAACATATCCAGGGCAATCAAAACGAAATCCAGACAGTATTTTCAGCTTTGTTTTTTATGTACAAAGAAGTGCTTTCATCACAAGACGCCAACCGATGTGCCTTTTATCCGTCGTGTTCGCTCTATGGCATCATGGCTGTGAAACAACAGGGCCTCATAAAAGGTGGCATCATGACCCTCGACCGCTTGACCAGATGCAACGGACTTAGTCCTGAAAAATATGAAATTGATACAAAAAAAAGGGCCCTGGTGGATCCTGTAAAATGGTGATGTATGCGGCTTAGATACTTTGGCACCCTTTTGACCATCTTTATTTGTTCGATCGTATATGGACAAAATCCTGTGGCTGACAGCACCAGGCTGGCCGGCTTTGCCCGATTCTTGTACGATCAGAAATTGTATGATTTTGCGGCCGAAGAATACGAAAGACTCCATTACCTGTTCCCCAATGAAGCGGGTTACCTCACCCAACTTCTCAAATCGTATAGAAAACTCAACAAATACGATGAGGTAGAAAAGAAAGGCGCTTCACTGGATCTAAAAAACCCTGATATCCTTAAGGAATATGTTTTGTCAATGGCCCTCAATGACCAGCCGGCGGTAGCACAACTTGTCTTTGATAAGCACCAGGATGTTTTACCCGATGCTTCCTCCAAAAAAATGACCCTCGACTTGGCTGTGTTGAGGCAAAACTGGCGTCAATCAGACAGCCTTTATAAAGTGTGGAATGTAAAAGATGATGGATATTACGAAATCATCCATAGTGGGCTTAACCAAAAACGCAAAAGTCCTTTCTTGGCGGGAACCCTGTCTGCCCTTCTGCCCGGAGCCGGCCGGGTATATGCCAAAGATGTGAAAGATGGCATCATTTCGTTTATCTTCATAGCAGCCACCAGCTATCAATCCTATCGCCGGTTTTCTCAGGGTGGTATCAAATCTGCAGGTGGCTGGATCTATGGCGGCTTTGCGGCTGGTTTTTACATAGGCAATATTTACGGTTCGATCAAATCGGCCAAAAGTTATAATAAAAAACAAAAGTCGAAATTGTATGAGCAGAGTAAGCGCCATATTGATTTGTATTACGGCTTTTAGTTTACAGCTGACTTCATTGTCTGCTCAAAAGGCAGAGATGCAATATGCAGATCAGCTGTTTTTGCAACAACAGACCAATGCCGCCCTCAAAGAATACCTCCGGGCTTATTACCTGGATCAAAACAACACCAACCCGGAAGTTTGTGGCAAGATTGCCCGTTGTTTCTTATTGAATGGCGATGATGAAAACGCACTCAAGTACCTGGATCTTTATTTTTTTAAACTTCCAAACAACGATGCCAGAAGAAATGAGGTACGGTTTGAAAAACAAAAAATATTTTTAGTACGGGAAGAATACCAGCGGGCCTTGGTAGAAGTGCTCCAGATCACAAAGAGGCTGGAGACCGACCTCGATCGTTTTTATTTCATGACGGCCATCAATTACTTTTTTACCGATCAATACGACAAGGGCAAATCCTACATCGACAAATTGAGTTACAGTGCCCACATCGACTCTTTGGCTGTAGCTGCCATTCTTAAAGACCTCGAGAAAAACAGCAAAAAAAATCCCAACACCGCCAGATGGATGAGTGCCATCGTACCTGGCACGGGTCAGATGGCCAATGGAGAAATAAAAGATGGCCTCAATTCTATGGCGCTTTATGTTTTATTTGGTCTGCTCTACATAGATCTTATCCCCGATATTGGCCTGGCAGATGCTACGCTGAGTGTGGGTCCGTGGATTACACGATACTACCTTGGGGGCTTGTCAAATGCAGTAAGGGCGGCTAAAAACAACAAACTCAACAAACGACAACGCGGCATTCAAAAACTCATCGATGAAATTGAAAAGGCCCGCCGTCAGAAAGTTTCAGCGGGATAAGCTACTACGTTTCGAGGGGTTTCCCAAAGTCGCACCCTAATGTCGTACTGCTTTTCTATTTTATTTCTCAACCATGAATAAATGGTATAACAAATGTGCTCAGCAGTGGGAATCAATTCCTTAAAAGCATCCACCTGAAGATTTAGGTTTTTATGGTCAAGTCTGGCTTCCACTTCCTCTTCGATAATTTGCTGAAGTTTACCAAGATCATAGACATAGCCTGTTTCCGCATCTACTTCACCGGTTACACATACCTCCAGTTCGTAGTTGTGGCCATGAAAATAAGGATTGGCACAGGAGCCAAAAACCTGTTCGTTTTTTGCATCATCCCAAGAGGGATTGTAGATTCTATGGGCGGCATTAAAATGTGATCTACGGTAAACTGAAAGTCGCATGGTGGTCGTTTATAGTTAATACATAATCAAAAATCGTGGAAAATGTTTACCGAATTTTGTTTGGTTGCTGGCAGGTAGAGAGTTGTATCTTATTAATTATCAATTAGATATATTATTTTCGATCTGTTAAAAATGAATTATCTTTGAGGTTCAGATGAAAAATGCGATAGAATTACTGCTGAGATTTGGCTACCACTTGCTGTTTCTGGCAATGGAGTTCATTTGCTTTTACATCATCATCAACTACAACAAGGAACAAAAAGGCATTTTCCTGCATTCTGCCAATTTGTTTTCGAGCTCTATTGATTCTCGTTTTGATAAGCTCAATGCTTATTTGAGGTTGGATGTTGAAAATGACAGTTTACAAAAACAAAATGCCCGATTGATCAAAAAATTCATTGATTACGATCTGAATTCAAGTCTTCACGACAATGATACACTTGATCTTGACTCATCAAAATACCAATTGATTGCAGTGGATATTTGCAACAGCAACTTCCGTTTGAGAGATAATTACATTACGCTTTGTTCGGGATCCAAGGCCGGACTCATGTCAGATATGGGTGTAATCAGTCAAACCGGACTGGTAGGTATTATTAAAAAGGTAAGCGACAATTTCAGTATTGTCATGAGCATTTTACACAGCCAGAGCAGTATCAGCTGTCTGATCAAAAGAAATAACAGCAATGGCATGCTGATCTGGAAGATGGGCAATCCCAAAATTCTTAATTTAGAGTCTATACCCAAGCATAAAACAGTTCTGGTAGGTGATACCGTCATTACCAGTGGTTATTCCACCATATTTCCAAAAGGCATTCAGGTAGGAAAAGTCAAAACGGTGGTACTTGAACCAGGCAGCAACAGTTATACCATAGAAGTAGAATTGTTCAATGACCCAACTGCCTGGGACGCCTTGTATGTGATTTCAAATCGTTTGTCGGGTGAACAAAAAAAATTAGAAGCAGAAGTATTCCAGAATGAATAGTACCGTTATCTACGCCAATATCTGGAGGTTTGTATTTTACTTCCTGTTTCAAGTGGTCATTTGCCGCAAAGTAGATCTGTCTATCGGATCTTTTGATTATATACATTTATTATTATATCCATTGCCAGTATTGATGCTACCCATGAAGACACCCAGGGCGCTGACACTTATTATTGCATTTGTATATGGTATGTTAATCGACGGCTTTTACAATTCACCGGGAGTGCATGCATCGGCACTGGTATTTACGGCATATATAAAAAGTATTATACTCCGATTTTTGGAGCCTTTTGAAGGATACAATGCCGATGATTACCCAACGGTTCAAAAGATGGGACTTGCCTGGTTTATGAGTTTTACAAGCTTACTGCTCCTGATTCATAGCTTTTTCTATTTTAGTGTGGAAGCCTTTTCTTTTGTGTACTTTTTCCACATTTTTATGAATACCATCTTTAGCTTTATTACCTCAATGGTTGTAATCGTATTACTGCAACTCATCTTTAGACCCAAGTACTGATGATCAACCTGGCAGATAGAAAAAACAGCATCATTATTTTTGTTGTGTTGTGTTGCTCCCTTTTGTTATTTAAGGCAGCCCACCTCCAAATGCTGGACATCAAGTATAAAGAAAAAGCCAAAAAAGCAGCTTTGTACAAAAACGTGTTGTACCCATCAAGGGGCATGATCCTGGATCGCAATGAAAAGTTGATGGTAACCAATGCCCCACTGTACGACATCAATGTAATCTATCGCAATGTAGATCCGAATATGGATACCCTGGCGTTTTGCAAATTGCTGGGCATCGACAAACAAACCTTTATCACCAATCTCAACAAAGACTGGAAAAATCCGCTTTATCACAAATCTGTGCCATTTACTTTTTTATCAAAAATACGGCCCGAGGATTTTGCCAAATTTCATGAGCACCTGCACAAATTCCCAGGCTTTTACCCGGTCTTAAAAAGTATCAGGTCGTACCCACACCACAATGCAGCCCATGTGCTGGGTTACCTTGGAGAAGTAAACTGGGATATCATCAATCGTTCCGGAGGTGAATACAGCCCTGGTGATTACATTGGCATTTCGGGTCTCGAAAAAGGCATGGAAAAACAACTGAAAGGCAAAAAAGGCATCAGCTACGTGCTCAAAGACAATTTGGGTAGGCAGGTCGGACTTTTCGACAATGGCAGATTAGATTCAATGGCGGTATCGGGCTTTGATATGATGGCAGGTATTGACCTTGAACTGCAACAATATGGTGAAGAACTGATGCGCAACAAACGAGGAGCCATCGTGGCCATCGAACCCTCTACCGGTGAAATACTGGCTATGGTAAGTGCACCTTCTTACGACCCAAACAGCATAGCCCTCGACAAAAACCGCAGTGTGGCTTTTGATAGCCTGCTTTCGGATACCATTAACCGCCCCTTTCTCGACAGAAGTCTCATAGCCAACTACCCCCCCGGATCTATTTTTAAGCCCGTCTTTTCATTGATAGCCATGCAAAAAGGGATTGTTCAACCCACCACTTCCTTTTATTGCGATGGAGCATACGAAATCTCGGCCACCAAGGCGCAGAAATGTCACGCCCATCCACCCATTTCCAATATTTCCAATGCCATCCAATACAGCTGCAATTCATATTATTACCACCTCATGCGGCTTTTTGTCAACCAATACGGCTTTAAAAAACCGGGCATGGGGTTGGATACACTGGTTTCATATTTAAAAGAATTTGGATTAGGACACAAGTTGGGAGTTGAAAACCCTGCAGAAATTGCCGGTTTCATTCCAGATTCAAAATACTACGACAAGTTGTACAAACGAGAAATAAATGGCTGGAAAGCTACCTACATGCTTTCTATTGGCATTGGTCAGGGAGAGTTGCAGGTTTCTACTTTACAGATGGCAAATCTGGCTGCCGTTATCGCCAATCGAGGTTATTATTATGCGCCTCATTTAATCAAAAAATACCTCAACACCACTGAACCCATCAATGAAAAATTCAGGGTTAAAAACAGGGTGAGAATTGACCAGCGCTACTTTGATCCCGTGATCGATGGCATGCAACTAGCCGTAGAAGCCGGAACCGCAAGAGCAGCTGTATTGCCAGGCATAACCGTGTGTGGCAAAACCGGTACCTCCCAAAACAGAGGCAAAGACCACTCTGTTTTTTTTGGATTCGCCCCGCGCAACAATCCAAAGATAGCTATAGCTGTATATGTTGAACATGGTGGTTGGGGAGGTGAAACGGCTACACCCATTGCCGGCTTGATGATCGAAAAATACATCCGTCGAGAAATTTCTCCGGAAAAGAAACAATGGGAAGACAGAATCCTTGAAAAGGTATTGATTCCTTCGATTGCAGACAATTCTTATGAAGACTGAAATGAAGATATCCTGTATTGTTGCCATGAATCACGATCGGGTCATTGGCAACGGAAATCAGATACCATGGTACTTGCCCGCAGATTTGAAATACTTTAAAAAAATCACCACAGGTCATCCGGTCATCATGGGCAGGAATTGTTTTGAATCCATTGGTCGTCCGTTGCCCAACCGAACCAACATCGTAGTTTCGCGCGACGCTTTTTTTATAGCTTCTTCCTGCATCGTGGTGCGATCAATTGAGGAAGCGCTGCTGACCGCTCACAAGCTCCAGGCCGGAGAAGTATTCATCATTGGTGGAGGACAAATCTACGCACAGACGATCGACCTTTGGGAGCGGCTGTACCTCACACTTGTTGATTGCCCCTGTACCGGTGATGTATTTTTCCCTGAAATCAACTTTGATGAATGGACGTGCTCCTTCGATGAGGCGGGTGTCAAAGACGATAAAAACCCTTATGATCATCGATTTTTGATCTATGACAGGAAATAAAAACAAGTCCGTGTACTTATTTTAACTATTTTTAATTTCAAAAGCAGACCATCATGAAAAGAATTGCCACCATCATAGTTGTCATACTGATCGTCATTCAGTTTTTTAAACCGGAAAGGAATCTTTCCAACGATCAAACCTTTCACATTTCCACCAAATATGATTTTCCGGAAGATGTAGCGGCCATATCAAAAGCAGCGTGCGATGATTGCCACTCCAACAGCACCCAATATCCGTGGTATGCCAATGTACAACCGGTTGCCTGGTGGCTCAACCACCATGTTTCCGATGGAAAAAAACACCTCAATTTTTCAGAATTTACCAAAAGAAAAATAGCAGTTCAAAACCACAAGCTGGAAGAAATCGTAGAGATGATGGAGGAAGGAGAAATGCCCTTAAAATCTTATACCTGGCTGGGTCTTCATCCGGAAGCCAAACTATCGGCTGAACAAAAAAACAGGTTCATTTCATGGGCCAAATCACAAATGGACACGCTCAAAAACAGGTATCCTGCTGATTCATTGGTCCTTAAAAGAAAATAAAATTAGAAACGGGTAGAGACGTGAAAGTTGAAAAATCTACCCAACATCAGCGATTGATTGCCCGTAACCAATGGTTGCATGTTTTTCTTATCGTCGAACTCACCTGTTTGTTGCAAAAATTTAATGTTGGTGTGGTTGGTAAGGTTGCTTGCCGTTGCCCCGAGGGTGAGTTGCAACTTGCTAAATGTAAACGCATAAAAGATACCTGCGTCAAGGCTTACATAGGGTGGCAGATAGGCTATGATATCTTTACGGTTTGAATTGTCTTTTGGACCCATGTTTCTACTCTTGTCAAAGCTCAGGTATGGCGTTCCCGATAGATAAGTGATTGAGGTGTTGAAGTTCCATTGTTTCAACTTATAATCCAAGCCGGCGGTCAGTTGATGCCGGCGGTCGTCTGGAGAAGGTACAATGAGGTTGCGGTAGATGCCTTCAAATTGCTGTGTGGCCTTACTTAAGGTATATGCCAGTGAATATTTGAAGGATCCTGCTTTGTAGGCAAGGGTAAAGTCGATGCCCCTGGTGGTAGTCTCTCCGGTGAAAAACCGATAGGCAAAAGGCATGGGTGGCCCGCTGCGGTTTCCGGTATTGAGGGTGGTAAACAATTGACTGCCTGTGGCGTGATTCAGCCACAATTCCATGTCAAACAGAAAGCCGGCCCGGGTCCAGCGACCTCCCAGCATATAGGAAGTACTTTGCTGTAAGGGCAAAAAATCTTTTTGACTGATGTAAAAATATTTGAGGTTTTGGGCAAAACGGGTCTCAAAATCAAACTGGTTGAAGTTTTGCACCCTTCTGGCTAAACTACCTTTCATTTCAATGCCAGCTAAAGGCCTAAATGAGGCTGAGATTTGAGGCTGGAAATAGAGTTCGTTAAAGCCGGAAGGTTTCACCAACCTGACTCCCCCATTGAGCGACCACTTTTCATTTTTAAACAAATATTCCATAAAAACGGCCGGCTGTGTAGCCTGCTGGTTGAGCTCCAGTGGTTTGTTGGTGTTTTCGCTGGTACTGAGTTCCAGTTGCATGTGACTGATGTCAATGCCCATTTTAAAGGTTGATGCCTCATTAAATTTCATTTCCAGCCCTGATTTGAGTCCTGTGAGCCTTATGTCCTGAATGTGCTGATAACTGGTGTATATTTTGTTTTCCTTGCCGTTAAAAAAGTCGGTATTTTCATTTATGAGGTTAAATGAATCTCTAAACCGATAGTTATAAAGATCTGTGGTGATGCTTACATTTTTGCTCAGCACCCCAAAATGTCTCAAAGAAAGACCTTTGTTGCTGATTTGGCGGGCATTGACAAATTTTTGAGTGAGTACCACGCTCTGATTTTGAATGAAAAACTGACGATCGTTTTGCCAGTCAAGCAAGGTATTGTCGTTGCTCATCAGGCCATTGCATTCAATATAGCCCTTGTTGTTGTAGGCGTACCTGACTTTGAAATTGGCATCGTTGAAATCAGCTATTGGCAAATTGGATACGATGCCCGTTGCAGTGGTGTTGTTGGATTCAAACCTGAGTTGGTTAAAATTTTTGGCCAGAATACCACTGTCATTGATACCCAAATATGAAATTCTGCCACCTGCCTTCACGGTCAGTTTGGGACTCACTACCAGGTGTAGGGCCGCCCCGGAATAAAGCAAATTGGAGGTGGTACGAAGAGTAGCGTTGTTTTTGTCTGTGGATGAAAACTGAACCATGCCTCCGAGTGCATTTCCATAAGATGTGGGAAACTGATTTTTGAACAAAGTGAATTCGTCGAAGTACAATTCGTTGAGCCCGCTTATGATGTTGTAGTAATGCCCTGTATTTAATACGGGTATATTATCTACCAGGGTTAATGTTTTGTCGCTGCCATAACCCCTTATGCCGGTGGTAGCCTTCTCGGATTTGGTCACTCCGGATAGTTTCTGAATGCTGCGGTGCAGGTCTTGTCCAGGTAAACTCGTATAGCTGTAGTTGTGGTAAGTTGCGTTGTATTCGGATTTCATTCCACTTACAAAATGCTGTCCTGATGCAATAATGGTAATTCTCTCAACGGTTTGAGAATGCGGTGTCAGTCGGATGGTAGCCCCAGATATCTGGCTAACAGGCAATCTGGTTTTATTGTAACCCAAATAAGAAAACTCGATGCTGTCTTTTGCCCCATCTTCGAGCTGGATAGAGAAGTTTCCCGCCTGATCACTGGCTGTTCCATGTCTATATCCCACTGTATAAACAGCGGCAAACTCAAGCGGCTGTCCTGTGTTGGCATCTACTACCCTGCCCGTGAAGCTTTGGTTGCCCGAAGCTTGGGGTAGATTGGACTTGCGAAGCAGGATCTGATTGTTGTCAAGATAGTAATATTCAAGACCTGAATCCTCAAAAATCTGTTCCAAAGAAGCAGCTATGTTCTTTTCGTTGAGTGAGGCAGCATCGATCTGGTATTGATTGAGTAAGGCTGGGTCAATGGCAACATCAATCTGATAGCGGTCCGATAAAAAATTTATAAACTTACCCAACGGCATAGAGGATTGAGCCGCCAAAGAAGCAGCCATCATCCAACAAACCAGGAGGGCAGATATTCTTATCTTTTTATTCAACTTTTTGTACAATTTTCACCACCTCTCCCTCCAGTTCGAAGGCCAAATGGTGGGGCCATGTAATACTGGTAAGGGCTTTTTCGATGTCATCCTTTACCACATGACCTGTATGTTTGACTCCAATAATCAATGAAGGTTCAATCTCTACCTTAACTCCGTAAATGATTTCTATCTCTCTGATCACATTTTGCAATGATTCATTTTCAAATGCCACATAGGTCGACAGCCAATCGGGTTGCAAACTGGCCGGCAGATCAAATTGTACTTTGTGTTCGTTGTTTTCATCAAAGGCGGTTCTTTCTCCGGGAGTAAGTGTTACCTTGTATTGTGCATAGTTTACTTTCACTTTGCCGGTATAGCAGACCACTTTGTATTGTTGACTTACTGCGTTGACATCAAAGCTGGTACCCAGTACTTCTACTACACCCTGAGCTGATATTACGGCAAAAGGGCTGCCTTTTTCCACTTCAAAGAAAGCCCTTCCTTTCAGTTTTATTTTTCTGTCTGTCAGATAAGTCCTGGAATTGTACAACACACTGGCACCCGGTGAAAGAACTACAATGCTTTGATCAGGCAGCACATGTTCTGCGGCTTCCTGGCTTTTATTGACCAATTGGACATCTTCCGAAGAACTTTGCATACCTGAAATGTAAAACATGGCCACACAGGCCGCCGCTACCGATGCTGCAATCAACAATCTGCGAACCACCGAAGTGCGGGTAGTGGATTGATCAATGCGCTTCCATACCCTGGCCTTTGTCATAACGTTTGGTGCATTTTCTTTTTGAGAAAGTGCTTTGACCATCTGCTGAGCCTGCTTTATTACTTCATCCTTGTCCGGATGTTCATTGCAAAATTGGGTCCAGAAACCGGCGTTTTCATTTTTTGTAACCCATGCTACAAAACCTTCATCTGCCGTAAAGTCTTCTACATCATAATTTGTAAAATCTGGTTTCATTCGAATATTATTTATCAAATAGCTCATCCAGGTATTCAGTCCTGGTATTGCCGTTGTATACAAATTTGCAGGCATCCACACTTGAGTGCATTATGCTCAGACAATTGCCTTCTTTGTCTTTGCTGTCGTCGTGAACCCTTCTCAAATAACAGTGTCCAAGTTCATGATAGATATAAAATTCTTTTTCCTGCTGGGTTGCGGTATTCCAGTAGTCCACATCTACCGAGACCACAGAAGGTGTGTTTTCATTGTGCGTACATTGAGCCACTATGTTGTTGCCGGCAATGTTAACAATGGCTCCGGAAATGTTGGATCCGTCTACGGTAAAATCCACACCTCTGGCATTTGCCTCTCTCTGAAATGATTCAAAATATGGCAATAGTGCTGCATCGATGCTGGCTTCAGAGGCATCTTTGCCACATGACCACAAAATGAAGATCGAGCAAAACAGCAATAACCCCCTTATCATTTCAATTTTTATTATAAAACGGTAGCATTGTTTTGTTGTACTCATAAATGAACCGAAAATATCCATACACCAGACAAAATCAACAACAGCACCACCATGTTTTTTCTCAGTTCTGTAATAGCTCTGTGAGCCAGATTTCTGATCGATTGATAGTTAATGCCTAATATATCACCAATTTCTTCATACGACATATTCTGGTTGAATTTTAAATAAATCACTTCTCTTTGCCGGTCTGTGAGGGCTTTAAGAGCCAAACCAAGTTTTTCACTCTGCTGGGTTGAAGTCTCAAAAGCAACCCACTCATCTTCTCTCGACATGTCTGTATCCCTGACCAGGGAGATGTCTGCATTGAGGTTCACTTTTTTATTTTTCCGAAAATCATCGATGATGCGATTTCTGAGTGACTTGAGCAAATACGCCCTGATTATCACCGGATCACCCAGTTTTTCCCTGCTTTCCCACACATAAACAAACAAATCGTGGATGTAGTCCCAAACCTGTTCATCGTCGGTACAAAGTTTTTTTCCAAACAAAAACAAGGCGTCAATATGCTCTTCATAGATGGTTTTCAGGCTGTTTTTGTCGCCTTTTTTAAAGCGTTGCCACAACGAGGCCTGATCCATTTTAAAAATATTTTGGTTTTATTGAGTACAAAAAAAGTCAAATTGCATCATACCAACAAATATTCAATAATTATAAAAAGTATTTTATGAAGTACAGATTTTTTTTGCCGATTGCCCTTGCCATGCTATTTACATTTGCATTTACTGCATGTACCACCGATGATGGTACAACTGACACTGAAAACTTTGTTACCTCTGCGCTCGACGATATATGTGCTGAGACAAGAACAGGTAAAAACGGATGCTTTGAGATCAACTTTCCTGTAACCGTTGTTTTTGCAGACTCCACTACACAGGAGGTAGCATCCTATGATGAAATGAAAGCCGCTTTTAAAGCCTGGAAAGAAAACAACCCCGAAATCAAAGGAAGGCCAAGAATCCAGTTTCCATACTCTGTAACCACTGAAGATGGCACCATCGTTGAAATTACTTCAACCGAAGACTTAAAAGCACTGGTTGCCGGTTGCAAAGTAGAAGGAACTGGTCATGGCCCTGGCCACGGTCCTGGTCACGGTCCTGGCCACGGTCCTGGCAATGCCCCTTGTTTCACGCTCAACTTCCCTGTGACCCTAACTACAGCCAATGGTGAAGTAACCGTTGCTGATCAGAAAGCACTTGGTGATTTGCTGAAATCATTGAAAGGAACAAAAGAAAGGCCACAGTTTGTGTATCCGATTTCAATTACCCTGGAAGATGGCACCGTACAAACCATCAACTCAGCAGAAGAACTGAAGGCAGCAAAAGAAGCCTGCAGAGGTTAAAAATTTAGTTTTATAGAAGGTCTTTGGTCCGGGCAGAGCAGTTCTGCCCGGATTTTTTGTTTAAACCCGAGTCGTTGTTGTTTGTTATCCTATTAAATCATTGGGATGAAAACGATTTTTATTGCCGGAGGCTCCGGTTTGATTGGCAGCCACCTTGCTCAAAGATTGAAAAATAATTACCGCGTATATGTTCTTACCAGAAATCCACAGCCGGATCGTGATGGCGTTTCTTTTCTCCAATGGAAGCCAGAAGACGCCCAAATTTCAGGATCACCCATAACACCAGACATCATCATCAATCTTGCAGGGGCCGGCATAGCAGACAGCCGGTGGACCGATGCGAGAAAAGAATTGTTGATACGATCAAGGGTGGCACCAGCACTGGGTCTGGCTACCTGGCTCAATGAGCATAAAATATGCCCCGAATTATATATCGGAGCCTCTGCCATTGGGTATTATGGTGATCGGGGCAATGAAATCCTTGATGAAAGCAGTGCCGGGGGTGAGGGCTTCCTCAATGCCAGTGTAAGTGCCTGGGAATCTGCTCACACATCCGTAGGCGCTCATCGAAGTGTGCTTTTGCGCATTGGCATCGTTCTTTCCACCCGGGGCGGTGCTCTTCCCAAAATGATGCTCACGGTGCCCTGGCTCCGTTTGTTGTCCTATTTTGGCAGGGGTAAACAAATGCAATCCTGGATACATATAGACGATCTGTGTAGCATTTTTGAGCGTTGCATTGAAGATAAAACTTACCATGGTACCATCAATGCAGTTTCTCCATCGGCCTTGAGCAACAGGCACATGATTGGTGAGATCAAAAAAGCACTGCCCTTTTTCACGTGGGTTGCACCGGTACCTGCTTTTGTATTAAAATGGCTATTGGGTGAAATGTCACACGTGGTTTTGGACAGTACCCGGGTTTTACCGGCTTTTTTGATGCAAAAGGGCTTCTCATTTGCATTTCCATCGCTCAGACAAGCCATTGAAGACCTAAGATCACGCAAGGTTTAAAGCCATATTCGGGGAGAAATTTTATCTTTGCCCCACAGCGTGAATTATGGCTTTTAATTGGTTAAAAAATTGGATGCTTGGCAATGCAGATAAAAAAATTGCAAGGTCAATTGTGCCGGGCGAGGCCAAATCCATAGGCGTGTTGCTGGACAATGCAGATGACACCCAACTGGCAGCGGTTCGAAGCTATTTTCAGCATAAAGGCATTTCCTCCGATCAGTTGGAATTTCTGCTCTTTTTACCGGAAAAGCCCGTGGAGCTTCCTTCTTGCCTGTATTATCACCAGAAAGAAATCAAGTGGGCCGGTTTTGCCTTTAATGAAGACATCGCCTCCTTTCTCTCTCATACCTATGGCAAGTTGTATTACCTATTTGCCGATTTTGATATTCATCAGCAACTTATTTTAAAACATTGCAAAGCGGCTTTCAAAACAGGCATTTACACCAAAGGGCTTGAGCCATGGTTGGACTTGACCATTGACGACCATCCGGGGGATAGTCTGGCAAAAATTAAACTCATTGATAATTGGATAGATAAAATATCATCACATGGAAAATAAATTCAAGGGCACCGGAGTGGCCATCATTACTCCTTTTAGAAATGGTGAAATAGATTTTGACGCCATGACCCGAATTATCGACCATGTCATTTCGGGAGGGGTAGAATACATTGTGGCGTTGGGTAGTACTGGAGAAACCGCCACCCTTGATGCTGCCGAATCCCGAACAGTTTTGGACCATGTGATTGCTGTGGTCAACCAAAGAGTACCCATTGTAGCAGGCAACTTTGCCGGCAACAACACCAAAGATTTGTGCAAATACATCAAATCATTTGATTTCACAGGCATTGATGCTATTTTATCTTCGAGTCCGGCTTATGTAAAACCATCTCAGGAGGGTATTTTCCAACATTACATGGCGATGGCTGAGGTAAGCCCAAGACCCATAATTTTATACAATGTACCCGGTAGAACAAGGTCCAACATGGAATGGGAAACCACCGTCAGACTAGCCAATGCCAATCCCATCTTTATAGGAATCAAAGAGGCCTCTGGAGATTTGATCCAGGCAACAAGAATCATTAAAAACAGACCCCCTCATTTTTTTGTAACCAGCGGAGATGACGAAGTGGCAATGCCCATGGTTGCCTGCGGCGGTGAGGGTGTAATCTCAGTCATGGCCAATGCCTTCCCCTCATCTTTTTCAGGAATGATCAGGGCTGCCCTGGCTGAAGATTTCGTAAAAGCCAGAGAACTCAACTTTCAGACCTATGACCTTCATAAGTGGTTGTACGTTGAAGGCAATCCTGTGGGCATTAAATCGGCTATGGAAATATTGGGCTTTTGTACCAATGAAGTGAGACTGCCCCTGGCCAAAATGTCTGATGCCAATTATGCCGGTCTGAAGAAAGCAGTGGAAGCGGCCATCCAGGCCCACCTCGTCTGAGCCTAGTCTTCCTCCCATGAGAAGTGAACAGATTTACCTTCGGGCTGGTCTATCCACTTAAAAGTATGTGCTCCAAAAAAATCTCTTTGTGCCTGAATCAGGGCAGTAGTGCCGGGATAAGTAGCCACCGCATTCAAATAATTAGCCGCTGCACTTAAAACAGAAACATCCACACCGGCCAACATACCTGCATGGACAGTGGCCACCAATGCTTTTTTCTGCTTACTTATTTTTGCTGTAAGTTGACTGTCAAATAAAACCAATGGAGATCTTTTCAAAGCATCCATGAGCCTGATCATCATACCTGATCGAATAATACAACCATTGGTCCAAATGGTAGCCAGTTGGCTCAAATTTATATCCCATCCCATTTCGATGGCAGTTTTGTGAATCAATTCAAAGCCCAGGTGGTGGTTGACCAATCTGGATAGATACAAGGCATCCTGCAATTCATTGATGTCAAGATGCGCTTTCCTGATCCTTTTCTTTTTGATTTGTTCTGAAAAGGTTTTTCTCCACTTCCAATCGGCTGATAAAAATCGGGTGAACAAGGCCGCAACAGAAGTAGAAAAAGCGTGACCTCTTTCAATGCTGTCGAGTGCAGTCCAACCGCCGGTTCCTTTGTTGCCAGCACTGTCGTGGATTTTGTCAATAATCCATGTGCCTTCTATCTTTGTGCCCAGTATCCGGCTTGAAATTTCCAATAGGTATGAATTGTTTTTTTTCTTGTTCCATTTGGAAAAAATTGCAGCAATTTCATCGGGTTTATAGTCAAGTGCATGCCTCAATATACCGTATACCTCGGCTATCAACTGCATTTCTGCATACTCAATGCCATTGTGGATCATTTTCACATAATGCCCCGACCCTCCTGTTGAAATGTACGCGCAACATGGCTGGCCTTCATGATTTTTGGCAGCTACCGATTCAAGATAAGGCCTTACCAATTCATAAGCATCTGCGGCTCCTCCTGGCATGATGGCAGGCCCAAGCCTTGCCCCTTTTTCTCCTCCGGAAATACCACAGCCTAACAGGTGAACACCTTTTTTGCTACATAGTGTTATCCTTCTTTCTGTGTCTTTGTAATATGAGTTGCCCCCATCAATAATCACATCTCCTTTTTGAAGATGGGGCAACAATGCAGTGATCATTTCATCCACTGCTTTGCCTGCTTCCACCATGATCAGCAGCTTTCTTGGTCTCTTCAATGAGCGCACAAATTTGCCCACATCATCGTAACCCTCACAAGAAGCCAATTCTTCATACTGGGCAATGGTCTTTTGTGCAACTTTTTCTTCCAACTTTTTAACGTGTCGGTTGTAGAGCGCAAGTTTATAACCTTTGCCTGCAAAATTACGGGCGATGCTCCTGCCCATAACGCCCATACCTGCAATGCCAAATTCCGGTTGATTCATGTGATTAATAATTGTGTTTACCAATTGAAGGGGTGATTTTTTTATGTCGAGTTCTAGTGCATTTTCTGGTCTTTCGAGGCTGTTGAACTGGCTATCGAGCAAGGCAACGGGCATAAAGTGGCTTCTTTGTTGCATCCTTGTGCGGATGGTGGTTGCATCTCCATGCAACCAGCAAAAAAGAACGTCATTTTTCAAACCATCGGCCAGCACGGTTCTGTATTTTTTTTTGAGCGCTGAACAGGCAATGATGACAGGCTGGTCTCTTTCTTCTTTTGCCTTTGCATTGAGTGCTTGCAACCAGGGCATACGATCAACATCTGTCAGTGCCTTTCCTTTTTTCATCTTCTCAATGTTGGCAGGGGGATGAAAATCGTCGCCATCCAAAAATGGCCACTTTGTTTTTTCCGCCAATACTTTGCCGACTGTAGTTTTACCCACTCCACTAACACCCATGATGAAGATTGTGGGTTTCATTTCAAAACAGGGAGGTTTGAATGGCAAAGGCTCCGGGGTTTTCATGGTTGAGCAAATATCGCTTCATTGCCAGGCCCAAAGCATAGCCTGTAAGGGAGCCATCGCTGCCTATCACCCGGTGACAGGGCACAATGATGGGTATTGGATTTTTGCCATTGGCGAGTCCCACTGCGCGCGTGTGCTTTTCTGTGCCAACTATTAAGGCCAAATCCAGATAAGAAATGGTTTTGCCATATGGTATTTGCGTCAATGCCGTCCATACTTTTTGCTGAAACGGACTGGCTTCCTGAAAATCAATCTCCACGTCAAAACTCTTCAGCGCACCTTTGAAATAAGCCTGCAACTGCGCTACCACCTCGATTAAAAGAGCGTTGGGCTGGTCTTCAACAATGCCAGTGGCCAGGGTTATGCGCTGCAAACCCATTTGACTGGCTTCCAGGTACAAACGCCCAACGGGGCTAATACAACTAGTGACGTACTTCATAGGGAGCGGGCTTCTGTTTTGTAATGATCGTCCATTCTTTGTAAGCCTCCGGAAATAAACGCGCATATTGATCGGCAAAATCAAAAAAAGCAACAAGGTGCACTACCCTAAAGTCAAGCTCCTGAATGCCACAGGTTCTCTGAATTATATTGGCATTGATACCTTGGATCTGTTCAAGTCCATCCCAGCCTATTTGGTCAATGTGAACAAATTTGTGGTTTTTATACAAAGCAAGAAAAGCTTCTGCATAGCCGTGTAGTATGATGTTGTAATACATGGATGGATTGACGATGCCTGGCAAGCCCTGTTCGGTAGAAAAAATAAGCATGCCATCTTCTGTATCCGTTTCTACCGTGTGCAGATATTGCTTGCGGGGCGTGGGAAACGGATGTTTGTAAAGATAGATACGATCCATATCTCCCAGCAAAAAATCATCATGCCCCAACATCAGTCTCACAACCTGAGACGATATGATGTTTTTGATGTCAAATGGTACCGTTCTTAGTTCTTTGGATCCTACGCTCTGGAATGACCTGGCTTCAACATAAAGGACCAACCTTTTCTCAAATTCTCTTTTTTCGGATTCTGTGTATCGGTGGTAAAAAGGAAGGTATTCTTTGATCCAGCTCAAAATTTTGGGATCAAGCGGCGGGGTGTGTCTTTTCATCCACCAAAAATCAAGCTGCCCATGAAAAATGTAAAGGGTTACCAATAAAACGACCGGAACAAAAATATAAACGGTGTTGGAAGCACCGGGTTGAAATAGCAGATATAAAAAATACCCGGCCGCCAGAATCAAAGGCAGGGACAATAAGCGGGAGATTGAATATATCTTCATGCTACAAACATATAAAAATCCCCGTTTGATTTTTTCGAATTTTTATCCGGGAAAAATGTATCAGTCTTTCTTTTTCTTTCTTTTGAAGTCGCCCCTTTTCCAGGCCTCTATAAATCTTTTCCAGGCCATGATGTCAAATATCTTTTGTGGTTTGTACTGGCCCACATATTTATAATCTTCTGCCTGCTGCCTCATATAAACGGATGAGGCTTCTTTACCATCTACAGACACGGTGTGCCGCATCCTGGTCAATACTTCGTGGGCAAGATTGGTTTGTGCCTGTTCTCTGAGTTCGTTGGTAATGTCGATGGCCAGAAATTCCTGTTTGAAATGCTCGCGTGAGGGCCATGGGTAAATGACCACTTCATCGAGCCAGATATTATCTTCAGACATGATCTGGATCCAGGTATAATAAGATGAAGATAGTGTATCAGGTATGGTATATTCCACATTTTTAAATCCTATCCTCGAAAAAATGACCGTTTCTCCCTTGAGGGCAACAAATGAAAAGAAACCTTCGTAATCTGATACACTGCCCCTTGATGTGCCTTTTACTGCTATGGTGGTATAGGGCAGAGGCGCTATTTCGCCATGCTCGTCGGGTCCCACCACTTTTCCGGAAAATTGAATCGGTTGGGGTTCAGACTCCTTTTTTTGTCCGGATAAGGGTAAATAACTTAAAATTAATAAAAGCCAAAGAGCAATTCTTCCAGCCATACAAAATGCTTTAATTGATCTAACGAATGTACGTTGTTTTGGTCATGGTGTAACGTCTATTTAACAAAGTTTTAATGTTTAATGTTGATTTGTTGGGCTTTGGCAGTCCATTCAGTGTTCTTGTTGACAAAACTGAAAGGATATCGCTATTTTTGATCAAAATATCGTCAATGTTTAAATGGCTGGTTTTCTTTTTATTGCTTGTTATGGGTGCCTGCAGCTCTTCCCACCGCACCTCAAAACAGGCCAATTTGCTGGCCCACAAATACATCATAGCCGATGGGCATGTTGACCTTCCTTATCGGCTGAAAGTCAAAAATTTCAGATTCCAGAAAGAATATGTAGGCATTCCTCTCTCCTCAAAAGAAGGAGATTTTGATTTTGTCCGCGCCAAAAAAGGAGGCTTGTCTGCCCCATTTATGTCAATTTACATTCCCGCCCACCTCAGTCCGGCCGAAGGCAGATTGTTGTCAGACTCCTTGATTCAAATGGTCAAAGGCATTGCAGCCGCACACCCCTCTCACTTTGCCATTGCCCGTAGCCCTCAGGATGTAAATACCTCCTTCGCTATTGGATTGGTTTCTCTGCCAATGGGCATGGAAAACGGGTCTCCAATCAGCACACTCGCCGATCTGAAATATTTCAAAAATCAGGGCATTAGTTACATCACCCTTACCCATTCCAAAAGCAACGCCATCTGTGATTCTTCTTACGACACCCTTAGACCCTGGACAGGCCTGAGTCCCTTTGGTTTTGAGGTGGTTAGGGAAATGAATCGTTTGGGCATTATGATCGATGTTTCGCATATTTCTGATTCCAGTTTTTGGGATGTAATGCATACCACCAAGGTCCCTGTAATTGCTTCACACAGCTCTGCCCGTAAGTTTACACCAGGTTTTGAAAGGAATATGTCTGACGACCTCATTCGGGCCATGAAAACCAATGGTGGTGTTATCATGGTAAATTTTGGTTCTGATTTTGTTGACGGAAATGTAACGTCTACCAATAAAAACAATGAGACCATCATAGCTGAGGTTTTAAAAAGAAAAAACATCCCAGCCGACAGCGAACAAGGAAGAGCATGGATCGAACGATTCCGCAAACAAAACCCCAGATTATATGCAGATGTCGAAAAAGTTGCAGATCATATCGACCACATAGTATCTTTGGCCGGCATTGACCACGTGGGTTTCGGTTCGGATTTTGATGGCGTAGGTGATAGTTTGCCCAACGGCTTGAAAGACGTTTCGGATTATCCCAATCTCATTGCCAGTTTGCTGCGCAGGGGTTATACTGAAAATGAAATAGAAAAAATTTGTTACAAAAATCTTTTCAGAGTATGGGAAGAGGTACTTACTTACAATGATGGAAAATAATCTGGAAAATACAACGCAAAACGATTTCGACAATTCCCAAAAGAGTGTTTTGGATCTGCCCAAAATGGAAGCCGTTTTGTACGAAGCTTTGCATACAAATACCCTGTATGTCAATCTGATTGTGCTGTGCATCATATTTCTTTTTATTGAAGCGGGGGTCTGCGTTTTGGCTTTTACAGTTGAGGAGGTGCGGCCTTATTGGGTTTTATCGGTAGCAGGTGTAGCCATTGTATTTGGCTTATTGGCCTGGATAGAATTCAAAGCCTTCAAATTTAGAGGTTATGCCTTGCGAAATCACGACCTGCTTTTCAGAGAAGGCTGGTTGTGGAAGTCGTGGACCGTGATACCTTTCAACAGAATTCAACACCTCGAAATCAACCAGGGACCCATTGACCGGCTTTTTGACCTTGCATCTCTTCAGCTTTATACGGCGGGGGGGGCATCATCCGATATTGAAATTGATGGTTTGACCCCACAAAGGGCCGCCGATATCAAAACGTTTATTATGGCTCAAAACACCACACTTAAACAAAATGAGTCAGAGCCCGCAATATGATTTTTCTACACCACAAAGGCAATCAACCGTTGCCATTTTACTGGTGGTATTTAAGACCCTTCGCGTACTTTTCAGACAGATTGCTCTGCCCTTTTTGGTCTTCGTTTTCATGGGTAAAAAAAGCAGCGATTTTGGTACCTATTTTGTGATTTTTATTTCCGGCATTTCATTGGTTTCGATGATTTATTCCATCATCAATCATTTCAGGAGCTATTATTACATATCCCATGATGAATTGATCGTACACTCGGGTATTTTGGGAAAGAAAAAATTATCCATTCCGCTGGAAAGAATCCAATCCATCAACTTCGAACAAAATCTGATCCATCGTTTATTCAGGGTCAAAAAGCTGAAGCTCGACACAGCGGGAACCGGTGAAAAAGAAATGGAATTGGCCGCCATTGACTCAGACAAAGCAGAAGCATTGCGGTCTTTGTTGATTCACCGTAGTCATACCATTCCGGTGGCTGTAGCTTATTCGGCTAAACATGATGATTTGATTTTTCAGCTGGGTTTTGTTGATTTGATCAGGGCGGGTTTTGTAGAAAACCACCTCAAATCCGGCGGTTTGATTTTTGTGTTTTTATGGTGGATGTACGCCAATTTGCAGGAAGTTGGCATCAATGCAGAAGACTACATCGAAGACGTCCAACGACCCTCTTTCAGCATAACCCTTTATGCTTTGGGCATAGGTTTTTTCCTGCTATTGTCTCTTGTTATTTCTATGGTACGAACCATTTTTAAATACTACAACCTCCATCTCAAACGATCCGGCAATGGCTTTGTCATCCAACTTGGCTTGTTCAATACACAAACCATTTCTGCTCTGGATCACAAAATACAAACCGTTTCGTGGTCAGACAATCTGCTTAAAAAGATATTGAAGATCCACGACCTGAGACTCAAACAAGCCTCCAACAAAGAGGTGGAGAGCAAGGAGTCGATCACCGTACCCGGATGCAGCATCAACCACATCGAGGAAGTCTGCGCCTATGTTTTTCCAGGTTGGGTGAAAGATGATTTCCGGTTTTCATCTGTCAGCAAAGCCTATCTGTGGAGGAGTTATTACTTTTCAGTCTTACTGGTATTGCTGATCATAGCGATCTCCTGGTTTTTCGAAAGTTATGCTTCCATTTATGCTGCCATCGTCTTACTTTGTTTTCTGATACTGATGAGTTATCTGGGCTATAAAAAGTTGGGGTATTCAATAAACGACAAGTGGATCTATTTAAAAGGCGGGGCATTTGGAGATAAAAATGTAGTATCTGCCATTTACAAAACACAGAGTATTAAAATTTCACAAAACCCTTTTCAAAAGAAAAAAAATCTGGTTAATCTCACATTATACAATGCGTCGGGAAGCGAGAGCATTCCGTTTATTGATCAGAAAACAGCATATGAAATGGCCAATTCTATCATATTTAAAGTGGAAACAGATAAAAGGAGCTGGATGTAGGCTGTTTTTGGGTGGTTTTTCATACATTTGAGGGCAAATAGAACCCTGTTTGTATGCCTGATATAAAATTGCTTTCCGGATCGAGATCAAAATACCTCGCAGAAAAAATTTCAGATTATTATGGTTACCCACTTGGAGACTGCGATATACGTACCTTTAGTGACGGGGAAATGCGCATTGAAATCAATGAGTCTGTTAGGGGGGCTTATATCTTTTTTATTTCATCCACGTTTGGCCCATCAGACAACATCCTTGAGTTATTGCTGATGATCGATGCCGCCAAAAGGGCCAGCGCCGGCTACATTACAGCCGTTATTCCCTATTTTGGCTATGCCCGTCAAGACAGAAAAGACAAGCCCAGGGTTCCCATTTCTTCCAAATTGATCGCCAATTTGCTGGAAGCTGCAGGTGCAGACAGAATCATGACCATGGATTTGCACGCTGATCAAATCCAGGGCTTCTTTGACATACCTGTGGATCACTTAAAAAGTGAAGCCATCTTTATGCCCTACCTTCAGCAACAAGACCTCACCAATGTTATATTTGCTTCTCCCGATGTAGGTGGCGTTAAAAGAGCAAGATCTTACGCCAAGTTTTTTGGGAAAGACCTGGTCATTTGTGATAAAGAGAGAAGAAAAGCCAACGAGGTTTCTGCCATTACGGTAATTGGTGATGTCAATGGCGCCGATGTCATCATGGTCGATGACCTGGTAGATACAGCCGGAACCATGTGTAAGGCTGCAGATGCTTTGATAGAAAAAGGGGCCAGGAGTGTGCGGGCTTTTTGTACCCATCCTGTCTTGTCGGGCAATGCTTATGAAAACATCAACAATTCAAAAATAACCGAAATTGTAACCACAGATACAATTCCACTGAAAGAACATTGTGACAAAATAAAAGTATTGTCCTGCGCCCAGTTGTTTGCCAAAGCCATCAGAAACACCCACGAATACCGATCTATTGCGGCTTTGTTTTTTGATAAATAAACACTATTAACATATGAATTACTTCAAGACCTTATTGCTTGCTGCATCTGCTTTATCTCTTCACTCGTGTGCCAGCCTTACCGGCTACCAGGATGGACGTGCCCTGGGAGAAGAAAAAACAGAGGTAGGTGTCTCTCTCAACGTGTCACAAAGCCCTGATTTCTTTTATGACGACGGTGAAGAGGTACTGGACGAAAATTTTGCATTTCCCAACCTGGAACTTACCGGCCGTTACGGTGTTTCTGATAAGTTTGACGTAGGAGTAAAACTCAATACCAACCTCAATCTGAGCATCACCACCAAATACCAGTTTTTGGGTGACAGGCAGTCCAAAGCAGCCATGGCCATTGGCGCCGATGTGGGTACTTTTGGCATAATAAGCAGTCTGTGGAATGCCCAGCTACCTTTGTATTTTAGCTTACACCCATCCGATAAATTTACATGGTATCTTTCGCCCAGGTATATTTTCCAATTTGCCACAGGAGATTTGAGCACCAATATCAGCTACCTGGGAGGCAATACAGGGTTACTCTTCGGTCGTAAGCACAAATTTGGCTTTGATCTTGGATATTACAACCTTACTGATTTTGATGGTTCCGGGGTCAACTTACTTACCATTGGCATAGGCGGTAAATTCGTTTTTGGAGGAAAAGACGAAGATACCATGGACGATGAAATGGCACCAGAAGAAAACAAAAAACCAAAAAGAAGAAGAAAATAAAGCTTCCGCATTGGATACTTTTTTCTTGTTTTTTTCGTTGTCATAAAAAAAATTCAGGATTGCACAAATTACTATGGATGGCTTTGGGCGTTGTGTGGGCGATTACTGCCGGCGCCCAAAGCTACAATACAGCTTTCGGTTTTAGATTTGGTGATGACCTGGGATTTAGCTTTACCCAAAGGGTTCTGGATCATACTACCATTGACCTCAACGCCAGCGATGGCTTGTTTTCACAACACAAATTTGTATCGCTTCAGATAAGAAGTAATTACGGGGTAATTACCAGAAGATTCAATTTTTTTCTGGGAGGAGGTGGCTTCCTTCGCACCCGCCAACTGGGGTCTGATGAGGTATTTGATGCTTCCCACATCAAAGGCGTTTCAGGTGTTATGGGGGCTGAATTTACACTCGGCAGGATCAATGTTTCTCTTGATTACATGCCGCAATACATTCTCAACAAAGATTATACCGGTCAAAAGTTGACTGCAGATTCTGCGCTTTCCATAAAATATGTGTTGTGGAAACGCAAGACAAAAATTCGAAAATTCTTCGAAAAAATCTTCTAACTGTAGTGCCTGATCACAAACCTACGGATCAGGTTCATGGCTACAACAGCTGCATATTCGATGTTTTTTAAGCGGTCTTTGGATGCCTTAATCAGTCTTGTTTCAATCACATCTTTGTTTCCGACTGCAATCCAAATGGTGCCCACAGGTTTTTCGGCTGTACCCCCTCCCGGACCAGCAATACCGGATATGGCCACACCTACATCGATCATCATACGATTCAACAAACCCTGAACCATTTCTTCGACTACCTGCTGGCTTACCGCCCCATGTTGCTGCAGGGTTTCGGCTTTTACATCCAACCACTGCTGTTTGCATTCATTGCTGTAAGAAACATAGCCTCCTTGAAAATACTCGGAGCTACCTGCGACACCCGTTATTCTGTGTGCAAGATAGCCACCGGTACAACTTTCTGCTGTACCCAGTCGAAGGCCCTTTTTTATAAACACATTTAATAAGTGTTGTTCAAGACTTTCGTCATTGGTGCCGTATGCCAGTGTGCCAAGTGCCTCCTGGATTACTTTTGTATAATGATCTATGTTTTGCTTTAAAGAAAGCTCATCTGTTGATCTGCCTGTCAATCTTAATCGCACTGCTCCCAGCGAGGGCAAATAGGCAAGTTTAATGAAATCGGGCATGTCAACCAAAAGCGGTTCAATTCGATCTGCTATGAAGGTTTCACCCTCACCAGCGGTCATAATGGTGCTGTGGAGGATGTGAAAATTTCCCTTCCTTTTCAACAACTCAGGCAACATCTCCTGCTCAAAGATGGCTTTCATTTCGTAGGGTACTCCGGGTACAGAAACCACAATGCCTTTGTCATCTTCCATCCACATGCCCGGTGCAGTGCCCATGCTGTTGTGCAGCAGCCTTGCATTCGAGGGCATGTAACACTGGTCTTCGTGCGCCTTGGTAAAGGTTTTTCCAAATCTTTCGTATATCGTTCTGATGTGTTCTTTGGTAGTTTCAGAAAAGGTCATTCCTACGCCATAGTACCTGCAAAGGGCCGTCTTGGTAATATCGTCTTTTGTTGGACCAAGTCCCCCTGTTATAATAACAAGCTCCGATTTTTGCTGACACATTTCTATAGCGGCAATCATATCCTGCAACTCGTCACCTACAGACCGCATTTCCACAACATCAATGCCCAGCTCATTGAGTTTGCTTGCCAGCCACGCTGAATTGGTGTCAACGATCTGACCAATCAGAATTTCATCTCCTATGGTTAAAATAGTACATTTCATGGTAATTTACTTATTACACGGCCATTCCCAGTCTGAAAGGGGGGCCGACATGTTGAGAGAAAAATGCCACCATTCTGTTCTGATTCCGGAAAAGCCCTGGGCGACGAGCGCTTGTTGCAACAGCTTGCGATTTTTGAGGACTTCAGCGGGTAGCGCCGTATTGTCTGTATGGGCTTCTACACCAAAAAAGTCATAGGGTGTGCCCATGTTCAATTCTTTACCATTGGCATCCACCAGGGTGAGGTCTACCGCCAGTCCCCTGTTGTGCATTGATCCTTTGGCCGGTGGGGTCACATAGTCGGGATCCGGTACTACATCCCAAAGTCGTTGCTGTGCAGGTCTGGGCCTGTAACAATCAAACATTTTCAGCCCGAGCTTGTGTTCTTTTCTCAGCCATTCATTGGCTTTTTTTATCCGTTGTGCCGCTTCCGGTCTGAGGTAACACCTGCCGCATGGGTAGATGATCTTTTTGGTGAAGTTGTCTTTTGTTGCGTATTTGATGTCCGTGGCAATGCCATCTGCTTTGCCAATTTCACTAAACGAAGCATCTATATCCGCCTTTATTTCTTTTTCCGCCACCTCTTTTTCCAGGCTCTTTGGCTGGCTGGGTTTAGCAGAATGAACGGGTTTTTCAACCTTTGCTTCGGGGGCTTCTGATTTTTCAGAGGAAGCGACACTTGCCCCTGATTTTTCATCACAGGCTACAAACAATAGCATTAGCAGCCAAACAGCTGCTGTAAAGGCAGACTTAAATACTTCTCCTATCAATGAGGAAAGAATAACGATGTGAATTTTTTAATGCCATGCCGGTTCCCCTTACGACTGCCCTTAGTGGGTCTTCTGCAACGTGAACGGCAAGCTTGGTCTTACCTGAAATCCTCTTGGCAAGGCCTCTGAGCAAGGCTCCACCTCCGGTAAGGTAAATACCCGTTTTGTAAATATCTGAAGCAAGTTCCGGTGGGGTATCTTCCAACGCTTTCAGTACAGCTTCCTCAATTTTGGTGATGGATTTGTCCAACGCTTCTGCTACTTCACTATGGGTAGTATATACTTGTTTGGGAATGCCTGTCAACATGTCACGACCATTGACAGCGTATTTGGGGGGTGCCTCTGTAAGGTCAGGAATGGCAGAACCTACGTTGATTTTGATCTGTTCGGCTGTACGCTCGCCAATCAAAAGATTGTGTTTGCGTTTCATATAGTCAATGATGTCATTGGTAAACTCGTCTCCTGCAACCCTAATGGATTGATCAGTCACAATACCAGACAGTGCAATTACG
This sequence comes from uncultured Bacteroidota bacterium, assembly GCA_937870795.1. Taxonomy (GTDB): domain Bacteria; phylum Bacteroidota; class Bacteroidia; order Chitinophagales; family Saprospiraceae; genus JADKBO01. Next base: position 86,083 of record CALMWS010000219.1, read on the forward strand.
GCAATTTCAGTGGTTCCTCCTCCAATGTCAATGATCATGTTACCAATGGGTTCTTCTACATCCAGGCCTATACCCAATGCAGCTGCCATGGGTTCATGAATCAGATAAGTCTCTTTGGAGTCAACGTGATCGGCAGAATCAAAGACTGCTCTCTTCTCTACTTCGGTAATACCCGATGGAATACAAATTACCATTTTGAGGTGGGTAAAAAACTTTCGTTTTTCACCAATCATATTGATCAGGCCCTGAATCAAAGCTTCCGCTGCCTGAAAGTCGGCAATCACTCCGTCTTTAAGGGGTCGAATGGTCTTGATGTTTTCATGGGTTTTTTCGTGCATCTGCATGGCCCTGCTGCCCACTGCAATGGTTTCGTTGGTTGCCCTGTTGATGGCTACGATGGAAGGTTCGTCTATTACTACCTTATCGTTTTGTATGATCAGTGTGTTGGCTGTACCTAAATCTACCGCCAGCTCCTGAGTGAAAAAATTAAAAAACTTCATTCTTAGCTGTTAAAATGTTATCCAGTTATCGGATATGTGTCACGATGGGGGTTGGCAAAAATAGCAAATTCCAGATATTTATTGACATAAAAGCCTTTTTTTTATTGGATTATGTGCAAGTTTGCTCACTTTTTATCGGTCTGCCCAAATACGCCTTCGAAATACAGCAAAACATACTCCATCAGCACCCTTTCCTGGGCTTCTACACCCTTGTACTCAAATGGTCTGATGGCATTCCAATGCGGCCAGCCATCGTGATCCCTGCCTACAAATTCATAGTAGCCCTGAGGTTCCAGCAGGGTACATACCGCCACGTGCATAAGATCTTGTTTTTCTTCTTTGGAAAACTTCTTTCCTTCCCACCATCCCAGTTCCTGAATGCCAATCAAAAATAATATGGCCTGCAAATCGGGCAGCTCTTTTCTATCCAAATTTTCAGCGAGCTTGTGTCGCAATTGAAGCCATTTAAAATCCAGTTCCCACGCTTCCATCAATGGTGCCATCTCTTGTTTTTTTGCTTTGTTTTATCAATAAAGGTTTGGCGACCATAAAAGTTTTATAAAAACACAAACTTATTATTACCCATCATTGCCCTGAATTAAGGCCTTTCACAAATTTTTTTTATGTACATGTTTCAATTTTATACCATACATTAAAATATGATTACTAAATTTTTAAAAACTTGTTTACAACTTTTAATATGAAATACAAACCTGATATTCAGTGTTTTGACAAAGATTAAATTTATTTGTTATGCTTCCACAATGTGGAAAAAAAAGGGAATGCAAGTTTGAGGCTGTGATAAATATTTATCTATCTTCGTGCAGAACTTATAATCCTAAGATAGTAGAACAGACTTTATGGAACACAAAATAAAACGAGACCTTCAACTCATCAATCTGGTTTCAGACTTTGAAACCAAATTTGAGCAAGGTAACATAGACTATGTCGAGGAGAAAACTATCTATCAACTTATTGAATATTACGAAAGCGAATTCCAGATTGAAAAAGCAATGGAAGTCGTAGATGTTGCCCTCGAACAATTCCCATACCGTTCCGATTTTTACCTGATCAAAGCAAGACTTTTTCTGGCAGATAATAAAATAGACCTTTGTCTGAAACAATTGAAAGATGCTGAAACTGTTTCTCCCTACGAGAAAGAAATACTGCTGCTCAGAATCAAAGCCCATTGTGCCAAAAAAAATATCAAAGAAGCCAAGCTTATTTTAGAAGATCTGAAGTCCACTTGTCTGGAAGGTGATCTCATCGATTACTTTATTGCTGAAAGTTATTTTTTCGAAGCCAGCAAAGAATACAAGGCAATGTACAGCAGCCTCAAACAGGCGTTGAAAATTGACTCTGGCAATGCTGAGGCACTTGAGCGTTTTTGGGTGGCCGTTGACCTTTCCAGAGAATACGAAAACAGCATCGCTTTCCACAAAGCCATCATCGACGAGAATCCATACAATCATTTGGCATGGTACAATCTCGGACTTTCTTATTCCTTCAACTGGGAATACGATAAAGCCATTGAAGCACTTGAATATTCATTTATCATCAACCCATCTTTTGAACTGGGTTACCTGGAGTGTGCAGAAATCTGTCTCCAGGAAGGTAAGGTAAAAAAAGCACTTGAAATTTACATCGACGCCAACAACCGTTTTGGTCCAGAATGTGATTTTATGGTCAACATAGCCTCCTGTTATTTGCAGTTGGACAAAATAGCCGAGGCCAAAATGACCCTGCTCAAGTCATTGCGCATTGAAGCTCACAACGAAGAAATATATTTTCTACTGGGTGAAGCTTATGCCAAATCAGGGAGCTGGTACAGTGCCATCAATGCCTACCTCAAAGCCATCGACATCGATGACAGTCGCGAAGAGTTTTTCCTTTCTTTGGCAAAAGCGTATGTGCAGGTAGAAGATTACAACAAAGCAACCATCAACTTCCACAAAGCAACAAAAGTATGTATGGAGGATTCGCTCTACTGGAGAGAATATGCATGCTTTGTGATTCGCCTGGGTCTGTACGATGAAGCACTCCAAATATTGGACGAAGCAGACGAGCATACTTTTGGCGCCGATCTGCTTTATTGCCGCGCCATCACTTTGTTTTTCATGAAAAGAAAGAAAGAAGGCCTGGAAATACTTACCGAAGCCCTCGAAGAGGATTTCGAAATGCACCGCATCATCTTTGAACTCGCCCCTGAACTGGAGGTAGACAAAGACATCAACTCCATGATTCGTTACTATCAAAGAGAATTTGGAGACTATTAATCATTTTGCAAAGCATTACTCAATTTTAATAGACGGAGGGTGATTTTATCACCCTCTTTTTTTTATCCAAAAGTGATTGTTATGTTTGTAATGCAAATTGAGTTCAGATGAAAACGTTTTTATACTTCCTTGGAGCCGCGCTCGTACTGGGTGGGCTGGCATATTATCTCAAAAATTATGCAGGCATCAATCCTCCCATCAAAAATCCGGTTGCCAAAGAAGTTTCATCATTGCCACTTGACAAGTTAAAACTGCCGGCTGGTTTTGAAGTTTCTTTATTTGCCACCGACGTTACAGGTGCACGATCTATGTGCCTCAGCCCCGATAACACTCTTTTTGTGGGCTCCAAAGATCAGGACAAAGTTTACGCCTTACGCGATGAAGACGGTGACTTTGTAGCAGAAAAAAAATATGTGATTTACAGCGGTGGCAACATGCCCAACGGTGTAGCCTTCAAAGATGGCCACCTTTATGTTGCTGAAGTGAATAGAATCCTCCGCTTTAAAGATATTGAAACCCATTTGGACAAGCCGGGAACACCAGAGGTGATTTACGACCAATATCCCACCGAAAAACACCATGGCTGGAAATTCATTGCCTTTGGGCCTGACGGAAAGTTATATGTTCCTGTAGGTGCTCCTTGCAATATCTGTAAGTCAGATGACCCTTATGCCGCTCTGACAAGATTGGATGTTGAGAGTAAAAAAATGGAAGTCGTGCAGCGAGGCATTCGCAATACCGTTGGTTTTACATGGCACCCCACCACGGGTGAGCTTTGGTTTACAGACAATGGCAGAGACATGATGGGAGACGACATGCCCAACTGCGAGCTCAACAGGGCATCAAAAGATGGCCTGCATTTTGGTTACCCTTATTGTCATGAAGGAAGCCTCAGGGATCCCGAGTTTGGCAAAAACGCTGATTGCAATCAGTACCAACAACCGGTTGCCAAAATGGGAGCACACACAGCTCCGCTTGGCCTTCGTTATATTCAGTCTGCAGTGTTTCCCGACAGCCACAAAAATGCCTTTTTCATTGCACGCCACGGCTCGTGGAATAGAACAGAAAAATCGGGATACGATGTTCAAATGGTAAAAGTTGACGATCATGGTAAACTCATCTCCATGGAACCATTTATGACCGGTTGGTTGAGTGACAACAAACAAGATGTATGGGGCAGGCCCGTGGATGTGCAACCCTACGTCGATGGATCTTTACTGATCAGCGATGATTTTGCCAAATGTATTTACAGGGTGACCTATGCCAAAAAATAGCCCTATATTTTGCGTACGAGACCTTCTTGCGTAACAGAAGCCAGCAAAATGCCTGAAGAGGAGTAGATCCTTCCTGTGCAAAAGGCGCGACCACCTGCTGCCCTTGGACTTTCTACTTCATAAAGCATCCAGTCATTCATCTGAAAATCCTGGTGAAACCACATGGCATGGTCAAGACTAGCTATCTTAAGTGGCGTTGTGAAAAATGACAGGTTGTGAGGAAGCAGAGAGGTGATGAGCAAATTGAAATCAGAGATGTAAGCCATCAGTTCTGCATTCAAGTCTGGTTGTACGGGAACTGTGCCATTGGGCTTAAACCAAAGGTGTTGTCTTGGCGGTCTGATTCCCGGATTGAATGGATCATAATATTCCAGCGGATGAAACACAAAAGGCCCGTCTGATGATAAAATACCCCTTGCCTGGATGCCAAATTTTTCTGCAAAATCAGCAAATATTTTTGAAAATGGTTGAAGTTGTGAAGGGGCCACAATGTTGGGCATAGCTGCCTGGTGTTCAATTCCTTTTTCAGGCAGGTGAAAAGATGCCGACATTATAAAAATGGTCCTCGATCTTTGAGTTGCCTCAACCTTTAGCACATCAAAACTCCTGCCCTGCTTTATCACCTCTACTGTAAACTCAACCGGCTCGGCATGGCTGCCTGGGTGAAGAAAATAACCATGAAGTGAATGTACTTTTTTATCAGCATCGGCGCATAACCTGGCGGCTCTGAGTGCCTGAGCCATTACATGCCCGCCATAAATGTTTGGACTACCAATGTCTACTTGTTGGCCAATAAATTGTTGGTCAGCCTTTTTTTCTAACTCAAGTGAAGATAATACCCGGTCAAATAAAGCCATGCTTTGATCTTTTATGGGTCAAATTTCGCAAAAATCCGGCACAATGAGAATGATTCACTTTGGCCTTCCATGCGCATCGTTGCCAATATTTATATAAAAAAGGCCTTCAAAAAACATACATTTTTCGTTATATTTGTCATTCAAACATAGAAAGATGTCAGTAATAAAATTTGGTACAGACGGATGGAGAGCCATCATAGCACATGATTATACAGTTGCCAACGTAGAACGCATTTCTGAAGCTACCGCTCAATGGATGCTAAAGAAAAAAATGTCGAAGGTTGTCATTGGTTACGACTGTCGTTTTGGTGGAAAGATGTTTTCAGAAGTGGCTACCGCTGTGTTTGGCAATTACGGCATCAAAGTTTTCCTCTCGCCTGACTTTGTTTCTACCCCTATGGTTTCATTGGCAGTAGTTCAAACCGGGAGCGACCTTGGTGTGGTGATCACGGCTTCACACAATCCTCCATCTTACAACGGATACAAACTCAAGTCTTCCTTTGGAGGCCCTACCATTCCTTCAGACATCGAAGAAGTAGAAGCCCTGATCCCAGAAACCAGCATTACCAACCTGCCTTCACTTGCTGAGTTGCGTGAAAAAGGATTGTTGGACTACCTGGACATGGAACAAATGTACCTCGAACACGCAAAAAAGAATTTTGACCTCGATAAAATAAAATCCTCCGGACTGAAACTGGCTTATGATGGCATGTACGGGGCCGGACAAAATGTAATTCGTAAGCTTTTCCCTGATGCCTTGCTCCTGCACTGCGATTACAACCCTTCCTTTTTGGGACAGGCGCCGGAACCGATCGAAAAAAACCTCAAAGAAATTGCTTCCATTATTGCCGCCAATGACTACAACCTGGGCCTGGCCAACGATGGAGATGCAGACAGAATAGGCTTGTTTGACGAGGATGGAAACTTTGTAGATTCCCACCACATCTTATTGCTCCTCCTTTATTATATGTTTGAATACAAAAAGATGACAGGCAAGGTTGTCATTACTTTTTCGGTGACAGACAAAATGAAAAAGCTGGCTGAATACTATGGCTTAAACTGTGAGGTGACCAAGATTGGCTTTAAATACATAGCCGAAATCATGACCAAAGAAGATGTACTGGTGGGAGGAGAAGAGTCCGGTGGACTTGCCGTTAAAGGACACATTCCCGAAAGAGATGGTGTTTGGATGGGCTTGTTGATCATGGAATTTATGGCCGTTACCGGCAAATCCATCAAACAACTCATTGCCGAGGTATACAGCAAAGTAGGCAGCTTCTCTTTTGAAAGAGATGACCACCACATCACCAACGCCCTCAAAGACGAGGTCATGAGAAAATGTAAGGCCGGAGAGATTCATTCTATAGGCACACGACCTGTCATCAGAACCGAGTCGATAGATGGATACAAATTTTATCTTACCGAAGATGAGTGGATCATGGTCAGGGCCAGCGGTACAGAACCAGTGTTGAGGGTCTATGCCCAAACCCCCTCTCCTGCACAGAGCAGAAAATTACTGGATGAGGCTGCTACCTCTTTAATGGGTTAAGTCCTTTTATATGAAACAGGTAGCAGGTTTTTTTTCTTATTTATTTCATCCACTGTTTCTGACAGCCTATTTTTTGCTGTTGGTGTATTGGATGAATCCCATTTTTATTGATTTTTCGGATCACCATGCTTCTTTCCTCATCATTTTTTCACTGCTTACTTCTACCATCTTGTTTCCGGGCATCGCTATTTTTTTAATGAAAGGTCTCAACCTCATTGACTCCATTCACATGCGCGATAAACGCGAACGGGTGGGCCCATTAATCGTTACCGGTCTCTTTTATGTTTGGGTGTTTGTCAACCTCAAAAACAACAGCTTTGTACCTGAATACCTGGCTTATTTTATGCTGGGTGGCACCCTGGCCCTTTTTATGGGGTTCTTCTTTACGCTATTCTTTAAAGTAAGTTTGCATACCATCGGCTTAGGTGCCTTGACCGCTGCATTTTTTTTGGTTAAAAACCACTATTCTTTTTCTGATGTGGCATTGCCCTGGTGGGGTCATAGCAGTCTCATCATTGACACCAATGTTGTGCTGATTTTGTTGATCCTGATCTCTGGTTGGGTCGCTACCTGCCGGCTGTTGCTCAAAGCGCATACACTGTTTCAACTTTATCTTGGCTACTTGCTGGGTTGCACAGCCATGCTGCTTGCCTATTTTATTTATCTGTAACTTCTTTGATTCTTATTTCTACCCTTCTGTTTTTTTGCCTCTTTTCTTCGGTACTGTTGTCAGATACCGGCTGTGTGTCGCCATAACCTTTGGTACTTACCCGGTTTTCTGCTACCCCCTCCCGAAGCAACAAATACCGGATGGTTTCTGCCCTGTTTCTCGAAAGATTTAACAAATCGGTTTTGTCACCTACATTGTCGGTGTGACCCTCAATGACAATGCCCAGTCCCGGATTTCTCAACAATGCCTGCGCCAGCTTTTTTATTTCAGGTAAAGATTCTGTTTTCAACACTGCACTGGCCTGTTCAAAATAAAGATTGTGCAAAACGGTGGTTACTCCCGGCCTTAAGTTGGCCGGCAATACCGACTCTTCGTTGGTCATAGTAACCATTGAGGCTGTGGTGATTTTGCCCTTGGGTTTCATGGTCAGTTGGATGGTGATCTCATGGATGCCCTGATCAATCAGATCCTGGGGTTCAATCATCTTTAACTCGGTTCTAATGCCTCTGTTTTCAGCAACCATGTAGAAGGGTTGATTTTTTTCGATGTACACGCTATGCCTTCCATCCCGCGATCTGAAATAACCCAGCCATTCAATGTCAGCTCCCTCTTCTGCCGTTCCCCAGCTGATTTCTGCCGGAAACTTTGTGCCATCTTCTTTGATCGCTTCAATGTTGATTTTTATCTTTTGAAAATCACGCGCGCGGTTCAACCTTGCGGTAAAGATATCGCTGTTGCCATCCCGGTCTGAAGTAAAATAAATGCGGTCGCCGTCCCTGAAAACACAGGGGTGGGCTTCGTTAAAGGTTGTATTTACAGGTGGTTTGAGACAAATTGCCTCTTTCCACTGGTAGGCCGATGTGTTTTGGCGGTCGCAGTAATATATGTCTTTGCCTCCGTTTCCTCCGGGTCGGTCAGATGCAAAAAACAATCGCTGGCCATCTTTACTGATGAAGGGCGTGGCTTCATCCCAAACCGTATTTACACGCCACAATGGCAGGGGCTTGCTGTAATGTTTGTCTTCCAATCTTTCACACAGATACAAATCTTTGGGCTGATCAACCTCCCGGGCCATGGCAAGAATGATAAAGCCACCATCCGGAGCCATGGTAAGATTGACTTCATGGGCATTTCTGTCAAATTCATCGATTTGTATTCTTTCCGGAAAAGTACTTTCAAAGTTGTCATCCAGCACTACCCTGCTAAACCCTTCCCGCATGCCTCCACGGCTCTCAAACTGGTTGATGACAATAAATGTATTGCTTTCGGGAGTAGGCGTGCAAATGCTGTTGGGCAGCGCATTGTTGAGCGGATATCCCGGGTGATATGCTCTCCTGAGTGTGTCTCTGTCTACAATTGCCACGTGTATGTCCTGGTTGTAACCGGTGTGCACCGGATCCGGTACATTTCTGCCCGCTATTTGGCCAAAGATGGTGGAAAGTTTGTCGTAATATGCTTCCAGGGTTAGTACTGAAAACAAGTCTTTTTCATCTACAATCAGCGTTTTATTAAAATCAGGACTGCCTACCCGGGTGAAAAACATGGTTTTTTCATCGTTTGAAAAAACAGGGCAGATTTCATTGTAGAAATCGGTATTGACAGGAAATGGCAGTTTTCGCAAACTATGCTGCCCTGCTAACGGCAGCGCAAAAAGCAGCAAAACCCAACCAAACCTCATTGTGCCAATTTTAGAGCCGCAAAGGTACTCTTTTCGACCAATTTCTATTTGAATGGCCGGAACCATAGTGGTAAAGAAACCAAAACTATTGACAGGCGTTATAAAATCCGATACCTTTGGCGGGATTTGAGCTTTTTAGATCCCAATCCTGATTTTTGACTGATTTTCAGTCATTAATTAGTCACTTTTTTTGGAATTATTTAGGCCTGATATTTGTTGTAACAGGTCGGAACAGAAATAACTTATGGATATAAACCAGAATTACAGCTTACTGATTCAGAAATTAGATCAATTTATTCGAAAATACTATCTAAACCAACTGATCAGGGGCTCACTTTACACCGTTGGGGCGGTACTTTTCCTGTTCCTTGTTTTTAGCTTTCTTGAATATTCATTTTATTTTGGAACTCTGGGCAGAAAAATCCTCTTTTTCAGCTTTATCACTGCCTTTGCTGCCACTGCCTATTTTTGGGTGCTCTTACCCCTGTTTCACTATTTTAGATTGGGTAAGACCATTTCACACGAGGAAGCTGCA
>CALMWS010000220.1 GCA_937870795.1 uncultured Bacteroidota bacterium
GGGTGGTCAATTAAAATTGGATTGAGGTGGTCAATTAGAATGGATTTTACACATTCCCAAAAAAGGAAATTTTTTCCACTTTTGAGAAAAAACTGATAGAGACATTTTCTGACAAATCATTCATTGTGGTTATAGCGTTTGATTATGAAAGCACAACAATTAAACGTTGTTTAGTATATGCAAATAATGATGTAAGAAATGAAATACAGTCCTCCTTAAAAAATTTAAAATCAAATTTTCCCCAAAACAATCATGATTAATTAGATCTTTATTTTCTTTCAGACTTTTCATTATTTAAAATACAAAATTCTAAAACCTATTATTTCGAATTTGACTGTGCATTGTTTAATTCCCAAGCATATTTCATATTCCGAAATTCATATCCAACTAAATTCTGCTAAGCTGCAAATCGATATCATGAATGGATCGAGATAGGGAAGTACTTCGACAAACTCAGCATTGTTTGAAATCACGATTCAAATCTGAGATATCTCACTAAAACTGCGAATTAACTTTCGCTCCAACCTCACCATCTTTACAGATCCTATTACATAGTAATTCGTATTTGTCCGAATCCAACGTAATTCTTAATTCGTAATTGCACCTCCCCTTCGTAATTCGAAATTCGTAATTCGTAATTAATTACAGTATTTTATTCTGTCCACCACCCAATTTAACTCGCCAAACCATATCATATTTCGTCAAAACTGCGATTCGTCACTTTACCCAACAACATGCATCATTGATTTTTTAGGTAAAAGGAGGCAATTTAAGGTCATCAATAACGGCTTAAATCGACTTCCATGTCAACTACCCATACAGCCCCGTTTGTAGAAGCTTCTCAGTCACAACTCATGAACCAATTGTGGGAAAAACAGCTGATTCACGGCTATATAAGTGACAAGAACATCACCGAATTGGCACAATTACATCACCTGTCCGAGATTGAAGTGGAGGGAGTGGTTTCTTTTTACCATTTTTTCCACCGACAACCTACGGGCAAGTACACCATTTATGTCAACAACAGCATTGTGGCTGAACACAAGGGCTATCAGCGCATCATCGAAACGTTTGAAAGAGAAACCGGGGCCCAGCTGGGTTCTGTTGACCGTACCGGCACCTTTGGCTTGTTTGAAACACCGTGCATCGGTCTCAGCGATCAGGAACCTTCTGCGCTCATCAACTTTTACCCCTTCACCCAGCTCAATGCCATGAAGGTAAAAGACATAATAGCGAGACTAAAAGCAGGAACAGAGGTCAAGGACATTTATGACCACCCCGCTGACAACATCCGATACATGCCACAGGACAATAAGACCTTATTCTTCCGCACTTTGAAACAAGGAAATGCTCTATCCAAAGCCCATGCCATGGGTCCAGATGCGGTCATCGAAAGTTTGAAAAAATCAGAACTGGCGGGCAGAGGGGGTGCGTACTTTCCTACCTGGATAAAGTGGCAGGCAGCAAAAAAACAAACCTCCCATCCCAAATTTGTGGTGTGCAATGCAGATGAAGGTGAACCAGGCACTTTCAAAGACCGGGTGCTTATGAACAAGGTTGGCCATACCCTCATTGAAGGCATGATCGTATGCGGATATACGATAGGAGCCAGCCATGGCATCATCTACCTCCGGGGTGAATACCGATGGTTGAAAGACAAGATAGAAAGCCAAATTCAGGAATACCGCAATCTGGGTCTCTTGGGCAAAAACTGTGGGGGCATCAAAGGTTTTCATTTCGACATACGAGTCCAGATGGGAGCCGGCTCTTATGTTTGTGGTGAAGAAACCGCTTTACTTGAATCACTGGAAGGCAAGAGGGGTGAACCCCGTACCAAATGGTTCTTCCCCGTAGAAAAAGGGTACTTGCAACAACCTACCGTGGTAAACAATGTAGAAACATTTTGTGCTGTTGCTCAAATCCTTGACCTGGGTACCGATGAATACCTGAAGCTGGGCATACCCGGCTCTCCTGGCACCAAACTCATCAGCGTATCGGGCGACTGTAAGTTGCCGGGCTTATATGAAATCGAATGGGGTATGACAGTAGCTGAACTCCTTGAGCTTTGCGAAGCTGAGAACCCCTATTACATTCAGGTGAGCGGACCATCAGGTGAGTGTATTTCCATCAAAGAAAAATTCAGGCGGATTTCCATGCTTGACCTGCTTGCCCGCAAAGACATCCGTTGCGGAGGATCTTTTATGGTGTTCAACAAAGACCGCGACCTGGTGAAAGTACTCATGAATTTTGCAGCATTTTTCA
>CALMWS010000221.1 GCA_937870795.1 uncultured Bacteroidota bacterium
TGGCCTGCGCTAGAATAGGTGCGGTACATTCGGTGGTATTTGGCGGCTTTGCAGCACATGAGCTTGCCATTAGGATTAACGATGCCAGGCCCAAGTTGATCTTATGTGCCAGTGGGGGTAAGGAAATCCAAAAAATCATTCCCTACAAACCTATAGTAGATGCAGCCATCCATGAAGCCTATTTTAAGCCGCAAAATTGTGTGGTTTTGCAGCGCGACTTTGTACCCTGTGATATGAATCCCGGTTATGATCTCGATTGGGAAACACTGCGTTCCACAGCGCAACCTGCAGCGTGTGTGCCAGTGGAGGCGTGGCATCCATTGTATATCTTATACACATCAGGCACCACCGGTCAACCCAAAGGCATCGTTAGGGACAATGGTGGTCATGCAGTAGCCCTCAATGCGAGCATGGAGTATGTGTACGACGTACAGGCCGGAGATGTGTATTGGGCAGCCTCAGATATAGGTTGGGTAGTTGGCCATTCTTACATCGTTTATGGCCCTCTTATCAGAGGTTGTACAACCATTTTGTACGAGGGTAAGCCCATTAAGACGCCCGATGCCGCCAACTTTTGGAGGATGATGGAAAAATATAGGGTCAACGTTTTTTTCACAGCTCCCACAGCAATCAGAGCTATACGCAAAGAAGACCCGGAAGGAGATGGTGTAAAAGGCAGAGACCTGAGTGAATTGAAATATTTGTTTTTGGCGGGCGAACGCACCGATGTAGCCACCTATGAATGGGTGAGCCGGTTATTGCAAAAACCCGTTATTGATCATTGGTGGCAGACAGAATCGGGTTGGCCTATGTTGGCCAATATGGCAGGAGTTGGCCTGATAGATGTTAAACCAGGTTCACCGACCAGGCCTGTATTTGGTTTTGACATTCGCATACTGGATGCTTTTGGTCATGAGGTTAGTGATGGAGAAGAGGGCGCAGTTGCCATCCAATTGCCGCTGCCCCCAGGCTGTCTTCCTGGGTTATGGAACGACAATGAACGTTTTGTCAAATCCTACCTTTCTGATTATCCCGGTTACTATGCTTCCGGTGATGGAGGGTATAAAGACAGCGATGGATATTTTTTCATCACGGGCAGGATTGATGATGTGATCAATGTAGCAGGCCACCGATTGTCGACCAGTGAAATGGAAGAGGTCCTGGCCGGTCATGCGGCAGTGGCAGAATGTGCGGTAGTGGGTTGCAATGACGAATTAAAAGGGCAGATACCCATTGGCTTTGTTGTGTTGAAGCACGCCAATGATGGAAATGAAGCCGAGATTGAGCAGGAATTGATGCAACGCATACGAGAGACCATTGGTGCGTTGGCTTCGCTTAAGAAAGTTTATTTTTTGGAAAGATTGCCCAAGACGAGGTCTGGTAAAATCCTGAGAAAAATCATTCGATGTATTGTAGATGAAGTGTCGTTTAATCCGCCTTCTACCATTGAGGACATGACGGTGCTGGATGAGATTAGGTGGGTGGTTGGTAGAGGATAGGCAATTACGAATTACGAAATTCAAATTACGAGGGGGGGTATTGTGGCTTGCAAATAATAGGGAGACATTACGAAAATATTGCTTGTTTTAGGGGTGTGTAGTTTGTTTTCATTTCCAAATATAACTAATACCTAGCCGGATGCCGGTACGGGTAAATTTTTCTGTAATGGCGTAATTTGGATTCCAGGATGAATTTATATCATTGGAATGAAATAAACCTGTAGCTAAACTTATGTGAGCAGAAAGTGGATATTCCATATCTAAGCCCATTCCCCAGGAAAAAATACCTGACCTTTTATATAGGGTATTGTAGACCAAATCATCTTTATAAATATAATTACCATTTGGATGAATCTGTATGCCTTGAAATCGCTGGAGGAAGGTGTAGGATCCATTGACAGAGGGTAACAACGTTAGAGATCCCAATCGTATTTTATAACTGAGGTGAAGGGGCAGTGTCCATCGTGTCCAATGGTTGGGGGAATAAATCTGATAACCCTTGGTTTGGGTTTGCTGCAATGTACCTGGCAGATAGATGATGCTATTGCCATCCTTTACGTATTGGGCGCTGTCTGAGGGTATGCTTGAAATGAAGCTCTTCACGTCGCGGGCAGTAACAACCTCATTCATTCTAAGATACTGGAGGCCTGTGCCCAGATAGAGTTTTGGTGTAATTGATTTATGTATGGTTATTCCCAAAGATATACTTTCTTTGGTGCTGTTGATACTTTTCTTTTGCCTCAGCCATTCGTCGTTTTCAGGGAGAGTTGTATGCAAAGTAGAAGTCAGCAATCCAAATTGGGCATCTATCACAACTTTCCACAATGGATTGGATTTGTTTGGCATCACCATTTCTTTGGAAGGAATGATATGGTTAAATGGGGAATTGATTTGCATTACCAGTATGGGAAGCACCGAAAGTTGAGGATTGTCACGTGTTTCTTCTTTTGAGGGTATTGTAAATATAGTGGGCGCACTCAAAGTGGTTATCAATTCCATCTTTTGATTTTGACTTTGAGGGTATTGCAAACCGGCATGGCCAGTAGGTAAATGATTTTGGAAATTTTGATTTTTTATTTCGTTAATAGCGGCCTCTTCGTGTTGAATGTTAGCAAGAAATGGCTCATTTACATTGGACCTTCCCACAGTTTGACCAGTGTTATTTTGGCTGAATAATGCTTGGTTATTCGTACCATTTATTTTGGAAACAGATTGGGGCCGTTTTACATTAGATAAATTGTTTTGTGAAATATTGGCAATTGAGTCCGTGACATTGGCTTGCGGCAAATCTGTTAGCCCTATGTTGAAGAGCAAGCAGGAAATCAATAGGCCAAAGGATGTTACTAAAAGAAACCAAAACAACACCGGTCTACTTCTCTTTTTTTTCTTGATGGGCAATTTGGGCTCAATCGCTTCCCACAATGCTGCTTTGTCCCATTCCGGCATTTGGCTTTCCATAGCTTCTTTTATTTCTTCGTTGTTTGCTTTCATGGCATAGTAATTAAAAGATGAAGGCTACTTTCCACCTGATTTTTAAAATTTCTCTGGCTCGCAGCAATCGCGATCTGGAAGAAACCTCTTTGATATTAAGTAAGGCTGCAATTTCTTTGTGTGAAAGTTCATCGAAATAATACAGCATTAAAATGGTTTTATGTTCATCAGACAGGCTTTCTATTCTCAACAATATTTCTTCTGTATCCCATTCACCTGCCATTAATTCTTCATCAGTACTGAGCAAATTTTCCGAAAGTTCATCGGTCCAATTGAACTTTTTGTGCTTCCTCAAAAAACCGATGGCTTCACGGATACAAATGGTTTTCATCCATGTGACAAGGGGTGCCTTGCTTTCATCAAAACTATCAAGGGCGTGAAAGATCCTTACAAATGCATCCTGTACTACATCTTGAGCATGATCAATGTCTTTGGTATATCTCCAGGCAATTTTCATTAGCAGGTCGCAATGTTGAAGGTAAAGCTCTTTTTGAGCTAATCTGTCACCATTTATGCATTTTTTAATCAGATCTTTCAAGCCTTTGATTTGGTCAGTTATAAAAGTGATTAACTCGGTTCATGTTTAATTTCAATTAAGAAAATTCGCTATTGAATTATGGCAAGAGGATTCTGAATTTACCTGTAATGGGCACCGAGAGTCCAAGTTCATTCGAAATACTGCCTGAAAATGTACCGGGTATTTTATTGGGATCGCTGCTTGCTTCAAAATTCACTTCTATGCTGTCACCTGGTCTTTGTTCAAAATTGAAACCGCCATCAACCAGAGAAGAAAGAAATCTAAAGCTTTTTATTTCAGTTTTTCCGCTGCTGTAACCTGGCACCAGAAAGCGGATCAGTCCATTGGAATTTGTGTACGTAGTATTTGAATAAAGGGTATCACCGGCAGTAATGGCTCCTGTTCCTATTTCGAAAAAATAGGCTTTGTTTACCAAATTAAAACTAATATAACCTTTATTGGTAATGGGAGTTTCACAGACGGATACTACACCCAGATTGTCATCAAGTTGGACATTTTGAAAGTAGAGCTCATCGGAAACCAGTCCGCTATCATAGTCCAGTATTTTTAATCTAATGTTAAGTGGCGCCTCAGCATTTGATTCCTCAACACATAAGTCTTTTGCCGGAAAAAAGATGCCAACCAGCGCTTTAAATTCAAAAGGTATGGTTTCTGTTCCTTTCTCAAAAGTACCTTTAACGGCGCCATTTTTCAATAATTCTCCGGCACAATTGATGCCGGTAATGAGGAAGCGGGCTGTGATTTTGACGTCGGTTTGTTCTAATCCATTGTTGAGGGTGGCCAGTTGTGTATTTTGTGTAAAGGGTCCAATTAATTCTACTGGAAGGCTTTCAAAGATTTTTGAGTCTTCTTTGGTCAGAAGCTTATTTACACATCCTTCCTGAAAGGCAAAGTAATAGAACTCCTGGTCCTTGGGCAGTAACATTTCGAAGTAACCATTGGCGTCTGTTTCTGCTCCTTCTCCTTTTGCTTCATAATTAAAGGGTTCGGGCTCAGAAATGTCATATAAGAGCAAAACGGAAGCTTGAACAGGATTGCCTTGTGGACTTTTTACATAGCCGGATACTACAATCAGGTCATTGCTTCCTGGGTTTACCAGAGGTTCAATATTGGCTGGCACCAAATCGGTAGTAGATAATTTTAGCTTTCCTAGATCGGCGTTACCGGCAGTACCATTTACACGTTTTGCATGAGGATTGAAGTTTTTGTGTTTTACATAAAATGTAACATGTTTGCCAGCTTCCAGGCTTATGCCTGCCGTATTGAATGCCCCGTCAGCTCCGGTTGTTTTGGTGCCAACTAATTTTTCATTTTGATATACTTCTACCAATGCGTCAGAGACGTTGTTTTTTCCATCAATAATTGCGCCTTTGAAAAAAAGGCCTTCCAATTCAGATGGTTCTTCTGTCTCTGTTTCATCAATGGGGATCAAAGATTCTTTTCTACAGGCAACTGCGGTCAGGGCTAACGCCAATAGTATCCAATATAAGTTTTTCATTTTTTCAGTCTAAAAGGTTAAGAAATTAGAAATTTCGACCGGTCGTTTTGTATATATAAGCGTATTGAGGGGAAAACGTTGCAGGGAGGGGAGATTTTTTTTCAATTACGAATTGCGGATTTCAATTACGAATTACGGAGGTCAATTGCGAATTGGTCAATTACGAATTACGGAGGTCAATTGCGAATTGGTCAATTACGAATTACTGATTTCAATTACGAATTGGTCAATTACGCGTTTTAAATTTGGGGTTATTCAAGTGAGGGATTTTAGTTGTGAATTAAAATTTCACAGGCTTTTTAAGGGTGAAATTTGGCGGATAAAGTTGGGGAGGGTATATTTGAATGATAATTACGTAACTAACTCTAAAAGAAAATATGGAAAAGATCACTTTAAGGCCCAGCCTTACTTCAAAATTGGTTTTGGTAGCTTTGGCATTGTTTTCGGCCAGAAATTTGTATTTATTGATAAGCGATTACTATTCTGAGAAGGGAATCGTAAACTTGGAAGCCATCTTGGATTTGTCATTTTTTGTCATTTTTTTATACGTTTTATACCAATATTTGAGGAATCCGGGTTTGGAGATCGATGAAAATGGTATTACCAAATTAGGGCCTTCACCTATACAATTGAAATGGCAGGATGTGGCAGCAATAAAACAACATCCATGGCGGAGGTACGAGTTTGTTGACTTTTACATGAAGCCACAAGCTGGAGAAGTACAAGGTAAAATGCACAGATTTTATGTACGGCATTACCCGGGTGGAGGCATGGTATTGTTTAATTTTTTAGAAAAGATGCCCCAACTTGAAAAGGATGAACGCGGTGAATATCTTCACAATTTGGATTGGATTGCATTAAAACCGGCTTCAAATTAACCAATAAATTTCTTTGTAGTTGTTATATGAAAGGTTTGCAGTGTAGAGCTGCTAATTAGTATTTTCCAGGTGGATACTGAGAAATAATGCCCGTTAGATTGTTAGAAACAATAGATATAAGGCACCGGAAAGGGCAGCACAACCTGAATAGATATGTCTCGAGGTTCCTCCAGCAAAATTCAATACCTCGGTAACCCGATGCATTGGTTATATTTAAATCCTGACAGGTATACCTAAAAATAGACACATATACCGAAAATCAAAGTTGGGATATCTCATCTACAGGATATTCCCAAGTGATATGAAAATATGAGTGTTCAAATGTTCAAATGGTGCCAATACCTCAGTAAACTGATGTATTGGCTATGTTCAAATCCTAACAGGTATGCCTAAAAATAGACACCTATACCGAAAATGAAATTTTGGATATCTCATCTACAGGAAAATCCCAATTGATATAAATGCACAACAAAAACCTCGTTTTTATTGGCACAAGCATATGAAAATATGAGTGTTCAAATGTTCAAATGGTGCCAAAGCTACAGTAAACTGTTGCATTGGCTATGTTCAAATCCTAACAGGTATACCTAAAAATAGCACCTATTCCGAAAATAAAAGACGGGATATCTCCTCTTCAGGAGAATCCGAATTGATATGAATGCACAACAAAAACTTCGTTTTTATTGGCACAAGCATATGTGTAAAATCCATTCTAATTGACCACCTCAATCCAATTTTAATTGACCACCCT
>CALMWS010000222.1 GCA_937870795.1 uncultured Bacteroidota bacterium
TGAAAAGTGTAACCCCTGTGTTGAGCCCTATTCTGTTGTTGAAAAAGGTCTCTGTAGTAAATGTGTTGGAGGTAGGGTCGATGGTTCTACCAAAGTTCCAAAACACACTGCTGCTACCACTTAGGTTGGGATAACGCTGGTGTTTAGCCTGGGTAGCATCTACCTCGGCACTTTTGAGGTTGAGCTTGGCTCCTTGTATGGAAAGGTTATTTTTGATGGCGGTATCGATGCACTTCCTCAATGGCCACACTTCCTGAGCGCCTATGACATTTGGGAAAAGCAGAGAAGAGAAAAAGCATAAAACAAAAAGCCTAAGCATAAGATGGTATTTCATCGGTACTGCGTTGATTTTATGACTACAATATTACAAACAATAACGGTCAACCGACGTGATTTTTCTATAAAGGTGGGTGGTTATTAGATAAAGCCATCAAAAGTGCCATTGCCCGGCAAGATTCCGTGCTTCGTTGTAACTTGCAGCAAAAACTTTGATCATCAATGTTAGGGGGTCAGAACTCTCGATGTGTGCAGAAAAATGTTTGTGGTGGGAACAGTACCAAACCCTCTTTATTGCCGATGTTCATTTCGGCAAGTCCAATCATTTTAGAAAGGCCGGTATTGGGGTGCCGTTGCGGGTGACAGAAGAAGAGGTAGTAAAACTGCAAAAGGTAGCAGATAAATACCGGCCACAGCGACTGGTTTTTTTAGGTGACCTTTTTCATTCAGAATACAATCGATCAGTAGAAGTGTTTTCAAAATGGCTTGATGGCTTAGGTGGTACTGAGACCATGCTGGTGAAGGGCAACCACGACATCATGCTGGATGAAATTTACGACACTCTGGGTCTGCACCAGGTGGAGGTGTTGCAGCAGGATGGGCTGCTGTTTTCTCACGATGCCATCCAGGATACAGGTTTTTACAATATTTACGGACACGTGCACCCCGGTGTGAGTTTGTATGGCAAAGCAAGACAAAGTCAGCGTTTTCCGTGCTTTCACTGGAAGGAAGACGAAGCCGTAATGCCAGCCTTTGGTTTGTTCACCGGTTTTGTGAACGTAAAGGTTAATCGGGGAGATCGTGTTTTTTTAATAGCAGGCACCAATGTAGTGGAGGCCCAGTCGGCGGAAAAATAAAAAAGGCCACAGCGCGAGCCGTGGCCTTGTATAATAAAGGTTTTTTGGTCTGTTATTGTGCAAAGCTGTTTCTGGGGCCTCCTGCCACAAAGGTTGCTTTCATCCTGTTTTTTTGACCTGTACTAAACATATACATGCAGGCATCATCGGTGTAGTCCATATAATTCATGGTCATTTCACGAGGGGTGCCTGAGCATGTGCTGTAGTGAGGTTGGGCAG
>CALMWS010000223.1 GCA_937870795.1 uncultured Bacteroidota bacterium
TTTAAAATATCATTTTCCAGATAGGCTACGGCACCTGTAAAAATAGCTACACCCAGGATGCCGGGCAAGGTGCGTCTGAATGTGTCGCTCTGGTGAAAGGCAAAAATAAGGCGCCACCACTCTTTGGGGTTGTACAATACCATTATTTCTGTATTTTCAAACTAAGATCGAGACAGCCGGCAGAATGGGTCAAAGCCCCCACCGAAATAAAATCTACTCCGGTTTCAGCTATCTTACGAACCGTTTTCAAGTTGACCCCGCCACTGGCTTCTACTTCATATTTTTTTTGGATCGTTGCCACCGCCTCTCTCATGATCGGTATTTCAAAATTGTCGAGCATGATGCGACTTACACCCCCTCTTTCCAAAACTTCGTGCAGTTCAACAAGGTTTCTCACTTCTACGGTTATACCCAATTGAAGGTTATTGTTGGTCATATATTCGTGTACCCTGTCAATGGCTCGCGTGATGCTGCCGCAGCCATCCACGTGATTGTCTTTGATCATGATCCAGTCATAGAGCCCATCCCGGTAATTGTCACACCCTCCAATTCTCACAGCCCATTTTTCCAAAAACCGCATCAACGGCGTTGTTTTACGGGTATCCAATATGGTCACCGGCAGGTCTTCTACTTCTGTTGCAAATCGGGAAGAGATGGTTGCTATACCACTCAGCCGCTGCATCGTATTGAGCACAAGTCGCTCTGCCTGCAAAAGCACTCTTGTATTGGCTACAATTTCAAATGCAATGTCTCCATACTTTACATCAGCACCGTCGGGCAACAGTTGGGAAAACTTGCTTTCAGGATCCAACAAACGAAAAACCCTGCGTGCAAATGCTATACCCGCTATCACACCATCGTCTTTTACCAGCAATTTCGCTTTTTTAACTGAATCTGCCGGTATGCATGCCAATGAGGTATGATCCCCGGAACCTATGTCCTCTTTTAATGCGGCTACGATAAAAGCATCCAGTTCTGTATCCCTAATTCCTTCCATTTTTCTTTTTTTGCAATGCAAAAATACGCTTTTCCACGCTCTCTTTGTTTTCTGTTACTCTCTGATGCTTAACTGCTTAAATGTGCGTTTTTCTGAAATCGGAATTATATTTTATTTTTTCAAAAAAATCAACACAATATATTGATATTTAACCTGTTAACATTGTGTTAAAAAATAGAATTTTTAAACCAAGATCAATTTTACATCGTTTATCTGGAAAATCCGCGAGACGATGAAACCATTTTTTTCTTATCTATTGGCCGGCATGACCGGTGGTCTGGTGAGCCTGGCCGTTGTCCAATGGACCAAAAATGAGCCCGCTAAAACGGATGAAAAATACAATGCACGACTTGTTTCTGCTCCCACTACTTCTGTAGCCGTAACCGGCCCTGATTTTGTACACGCTGCCAAGGTAGCAACCGCCGCTGTGGTTCACATCTACGCTGAGGAGAGCGAGGAACAAGCCATAGCCAACAGCAGAAAAAAAAGAAACCCTTATTATCTGGATTTCGATGATTTCTTTGGCTCTGATTTTTTCAATAGAAATTATTACCGTCGCCAAAACGGTTCGGGATCCGGCGTAGTCTATACGAAAGATGGCTATATCATCACCAACAACCACGTAGTAGGCTTTGCAGATAAAATCACCGTGACAACCAGCGATGGAAAAAAATACCAGGCCAAAAAAATTGGAACCGACCCGCTCACAGATCTGGCTGTCATCAAGATAGAAGCCAGTAATCTGCCGGTTGTAACCATGGCCAATTCCGATGCCCTCAAAGTGGGTGAATGGGTATTGGCCGTCGGCAACCCTTTCGACTACCTCACTTCTACTGTCACCGCCGGTATCGTCAGCGCCAAAGGTCGTGACCTCGATTTATTGGAAGATGAAAAATCGATCGAAGAATTCATCCAAACCGATGCCGCCATCAACCCAGGCAACAGCGGAGGAGCACTGGTTAATCAAAGTGGAGAATTGGTGGGCATCAATACCGCTATAGCTACCCCTACCGGTGTGTTTGCGGGATATTCATTTGCCATTCCTTCCAACCTGGTAAAACCCATTGTCAATGACATCATTGCCACCGGGGGCAACATTGAAAGAATCAACTTGGGCATAGGCGGCTTTGATGTTGATGAAAATCTTGTCAAAGAATTAAACCTTAGGGTGAAATCCGGGTTTTACGTTGATGAATTAGATTCCAAAAGTCCTGCAAGGCTATCAGGAATCCTGCCAGGTGATGTCATCACTAAGATCAATGATAAAAGTATCAAAGGTTTCGATGAAATCGCACAAGTGATGAAGTACACCAAAAAAGGTGACATTCTTCAAATCTCAGTCAACAGAGATGGCAAAGACATGATCCTGCCCACTGCACTGAAAAAAGGATTGTAACAAGGTACGCTGCAAGGCGTCTTTTAAGATAAAGTTGGTTTTTCGTTTTGTTTTGATTGATCCCTCATTTGCAAGAGTGGGGGATCTTTTTTTGTCATCCCTAAACTACTTTTGCCCACTCATTGTTAAATAGGCCTTACCAATTCTCTAACTTTTGAATGCACTGCTAAGAAAAGCCCTCGCCTTATTGGCTATTATGATGATGGCGGGCATAACCTACCTAGCCTTCTCATCGCATGGTTCACATTTAACCCTGCCCGCGCTTTCCATAGATGCTTACACCACCGAGATCGGCACCCAATGTCAATATGGAAATTTTGTAAAAAGACAATACGTTTCCTTTCAAGTATCCGGTGGCCCTCGATATATTTGGAAAAACAATAGCGGCACCGTGTTGATAATTCAGGGAAGAGATTCCATCCTGCTCAATACGTCAACCAGCCAGGCCAAAAAATGGCAAGAAAGCCAATCATCCCTTGATCTTACCGTTGCACAAACTTATGCCAAAGACTGGCACATCCACCAGCTTGCAGCTATGGGCATCTATTCTCATTTGATGACACCTGCCACCAAATCTTTTATACCCAGCATGGGCAATGACCAGCTCAGGGTTGCCTATTCGGATCCAGATATATACGGTGGAAATGAATCCATGTGGACCATTAATAAACAATTTTTGCCCTTGTCTTGTACTATGATGCTGGGCAATGACAGTCTGCAAGTGAATTGGAAGCAGTGGCAATGGAAAGCCGACTCACTTAGAGTAGCCACCGAAGCATGGGTCAATCAAACCGAAATTCATTTTACAGATTTTCATGTTGGTAATCACGTTGCTGAGTTGGGTCTGCCGGCTGCTCGCAACTTTTAACTGTATACTATTATCGGTTTTATTGCTATGTTGATTGGTTGGCAGCTTTCCTTCTTCGAAAAAAAACAAGAAATTCAATCATAATCTTACCTTTGAAAAAAAACGTATGAACATACTTTCAATTAAAGAGGTGGTCAAGGTGTATCAAAATTATACCGCCCTGGACCACGCCAGCTTTGAAGTGCGAAAAGGAAGTATTTTTGGCTTGCTTGGTCCCAATGGTGCCGGCAAGACAACCCTGATCCGCATCATTACCGGTATCACCCGTGCCGATGAGGGTCACATCCTGTTGGATGGTGCTCCACTCAACAGCCACCACCCCAATGAGATCGGATACATGCCCGAAGAAAGAGGCTTGTACAAAAAGATGAAGGTGGCAGACCAGTTGATGTACCTTGCACAACTCAAAGGCATGTCAAATGAAGATGCCAAAAAATCAATCCGATTTTGGTTTCAGCGCCTGGGCATGGAAGAATGGTGGAATAAAAAAATTGAAGAACTTTCTAAAGGCATGCAGCAAAAAGTTCAGTTTGTTGCCACTGTGGCCCACAACCCCAAATTGCTCATCCTCGACGAACCCTTTACCGGCCTCGATCCACTCAATGCCGACTTGCTCAAAGAAGAAATTTACAAACTAAACCAAAAGGGCGTAAGCATTCTTTTTTCTACACACAGAATGGAACAGGTTGAAGAAATCTGCAACGACATAGTACTGATCAACAAAGGTAAAATCCTGCTCAACGATTCTGTCAAAGCCGTTCGCAACCAATTCAAGCAAAATCAATTTGTGCTGCAAACAGACAGAGCGGCAAACGAATGGTCACTGCCCTCAGGTTTCGAAGAGGTGGAGGCCGATGGATATAGCCGTACCTTCAGGGTTGCAGCAGGGCATCAGTCCAACGAATTGCTGATGCACCTCATCCAATCTGGTATCAACATCCAGTCCTTCCACGAGGTACTGCCCGGGCTAAACGAAATTTTTATCAAATTGGTAACTCAGGAAACTGAGCCCTCTCAACCACAAAACCACCACTCATGAATAAGACCTTACTCATCATAAAAAGAGAATACGTAAGCAGGGTATTAAAAAAGAGTTTTCTGCTTGTAACCCTGCTAACACCTCTCGGCATTGGTTTGATCATCTTTTTGGCAGGACTCTTTGCAGCCAAAGGTTCACAGTCGAGTAAAAAAATTGTCGTGAAAGACGAGTCCGGCATCCTTAGTCCGCAGGCATTGGAAGGCAAAGAAATTACCTATGTATTATCAGCCGACAAGGTGGACAGCCTCAAAAAAAACTATGTCAAAGAGGGCTACGACATCATGGTACACATCCCTCCATATGTTGAAGATACGCTTGCTACCCATCAGATCTCCTATTACAGCAAAGAAAAGTTGAGCTTGCTGCAAATAGAACAGATCGAAGAAAAAATGGAAAAAGCATTCCGGGATTACAAACTCGAACACTCTTCCCTGGATAAAATAGCGTTAAAAAAACTCGATATCAAAATTAAGCTGGAAAATGCCATGCTCAATGAGACCGACAAAGACGCGGTGGGCGACAAATCGAGCAAATTTTCAAGTGCCATTGCATCTGGTCTAAGCTACGGCATGGGTTTTTTGATGTACCTTGTCATCTTTATCTTTGGCAGCATGGTTATGCGCAGTGTCATGGAAGAAAAAATAAGCCGCATCGTTGAAGTTATGATTTCTTCGGTAAAACCGTTCCAGTTGATGCTGGGTAAGATTGTGGGCGTAGGCTTGGTAGGACTTACCCAATTGGCCATATGGATGATTATTATACCAGTGATTATTACCGTTACCACCATGGCCATGGGTGCCCCTGCAGCAAGTCCTGAGTTGAATCAAACGGCAGAAACCATCCAGAAACTCCAACAGGAAAATCCCGATGTAATGCAAACCTTTTTGAAAGAACTTGGCTCCATCAACTGGGCATTGATCTTACCGGTGTTTGTTGTCTTTTTCCTGGGAGGTTATTTTATCTACTCCTCACTCTTTGCAGCCGTTGGATCTGCTGTTGGCGACGATATAGGAGATAGCCAGCAACTTATGATGCCACTGACCATACCGGTCATTCTGGCCATGGTCATGATTCCTGCCGTTTTCACCAACCCCAACGGACCACTGGCGGTTTTCGGGTCCATGTTTCCTTTGTTTTCACCCATCATCATGCCGGCCAGGCTGCCCTTTGAGCCACCCGGTTGGCAAATTGCTCTATCCATACTTTTGTTGATAGCAGGAGTCTTGTTTTTTACCTGGCTGGCCGGAAGAATATACAGAGTAGGTATTCTGATGTATGGCAAAAAAGTAACGCTCAAAGAATTGGGCAAATGGATGTTTTACAAGGATTGATTTGAGCATCATTTTTCAGCTAAATAAAAAAAAGGCAGTCTGAGTAAAGACTGCCCTTTTTATTTTATTGCCATGGCATTTCTTATTGAACGCCCAATTTTGCTTTTAATGGGTTGATCAGGTTGTCTGTTTCAGTTGCATGCAAGATGGCGCCGGCACTGCTGTCAAAGATCATGGTATATCCATTATCCTTGCCATAGGTTTCAATGGCCATCTTTACCTTATCGAGGATAGGTTTGTACAATTCCTCTCTTTTAGCAGCTAATTGGCTTTGTACTTCAACTTCGTATTTCTGAATTTCATCCTGCTTTTGTGCTAATTCTGCTTCTTTAGCCTGGATCTGAACCTGAGAAAGAATTCCTTTTTGGGCATCCTCAGCATACTTTTTATACTCGGTCTCAAACTCAGCTACCTTACCCTGGCCAATGGTAACCAATTGTTTTTGATATGTTTCCAGTTCGTTGTCGGCTGCCTTAACTTCGGGCATGCTCACAAGCAATTCCTGGGTGTTGACGTATCCAAATTTCTGGCCAAAAACCACAGAAGTCAAAGCCACGAAGACCAGCAAGAATAAGTTTTTTTTCATTTTACTTTTGTTTTTTGTGTTTATGTAGTAGACGATAAAAATGCAATTTTGAATAAATGGTTTCCCTGTATAACAAATATTTAACGATTATTCCGGTTCAAAACCAATGACAACGTTGAATTTGCCATAATCTTTCCATGTAGATGAAGCATCGAGCACTTTGTCAAAACCAAAGCCGTAGTCAAAGCCCAGCAAGCCAAACATAGGCAGGAAGACCCTGAGTCCCATACCGGCCGATCTTTTTACATCAAATGGATTGTAATCTCTGAATCGGGTCCAGCTATTACCTCCTTGCACAAAGCCAGTAACATAGATGGTGGAGTTTGGATTGAGTGACAAAGGATACCTAAGCTCCATGGTGTACTTGCTAAATATGGTTCCACCTTGTACGTTGTTGGGCAAATCTGTTGTAGCGTAGCCCCTCAGTGCCAAAATAGTCCTTCCTGTCAACTGACTGCTGTTTTGGTTGGAAAGACCATCGCCCCCAATTTCAAAACGTTCAACCGGAGGCGCTCCCAGGGCCTTGTCATAGTATCCCAGGATACCAATTTTGGCGTTGGCGGCAAAAACGAGCTTGTCTACCAGGTTGAAGTACCACTCAGAAGTGAGATTCCATTTGTGGTATTCCAGCCATTCATATCGCTTGGCATTGACAAGCCCTTGAAGTTTAGCATCTATTTCAGCTTCGGTGGGTGGAACGGCAGGACCGTTTTCTTCTATGAGGTCTCTCACTATCTGGGCGCGATCTGCTTCAGTTGGATTGTATACCGGATTGTTCCTCAATTTTGAATAAGGCAGAGTAGCTTGAATCGATAAGGTTATACGGCTCCCGTTTCTCGGAAACAAAGGATCATTGATAGAACTACGGGTAAAGGTCTGGCGAATAGAAAAGTTTTTAAATGAACCTTCCGTTACCCTCGAACCTCGTACGTAAAATGACGAGCTGTTGTATTTTTCGAGTCCGATGTTTTCTATGTTGAGGGTGGTACTTGAGGAGAAAAAATCATCCGGCCATTTGAGCTGTGTACCAATGCCCGCAAATACCCGGGTGATGTTGAGTTTACCCAGATCGAGTGAAGAGTTGTCAAAAGTGGAACTCACCGCACCAATGGTAAATGAGTTGGGCTTTTTGCCACCCAGCCATGGCTCGGTAAATGAAAAATTGTACGACTTGAAAAAACGGCTGTTGGACTGAACCCGAAGACTCAACTTTTGACCATCACCCTGAGGCAAAGGCGACCAGGTAGATCTATCCTTGAAATTGCCCAGTGAAAAGTTATTGAAGGTTACACCCAGTGTGCCAATAAGACCGCTGTACCCCCCGTATCCGGCTGAGAGCTCCAACTGATCCGATGGTTTTTCTTCTAGTGAATATTCTATGTCAACGGTACCTCTTGCCTGGTTGACGGGCGTTTGGATACCGAGTGCTTCAGGATTGAAATAACCCAGGTTGATGATCTCCCGCTGTGATCTTATGATGTCGGACCTGCTGAATTTTTGTCCGGGTCGGGTCCTCAATTCCCTTCTGATGATGTCCTCGTTGGTTCGGTCATTGCCTTTGATCACTACATTTTCAATGGTAAACTGAGGTCCTTCAAAGATGCGCATTTCCAGGTCCACAGAGTCATTCTCCACTGCAATCTCCACCGGATCCACATTGAATCCAAGGTAGCCATCGTCTAGATAATATGAAGATATGTCCCTTCCATCCTGGCTGAAACGAAGCCTGTTCTCCAACAATTCAGGGTTGTACAAATCACCTTTACCAATACCCAGCACATTGTTGAGCTGTTCTGCAGTATAAAGACTGTTGCCCTTCCATATAATGTTGCGATAGAAAAAAGGATTGCCTTCCTCGATGGTAATCTCGGCTATGATATCACCATCTTTTTCCCGGTAAACGGTGTCAGAAAGGATACGCGCGTTTTTGAATCCATTGTTGTTGTAAAACTCGATCAGGCTTTTTTTATCTTCTTCGTACTCGTCTTCAATAAATTTTGTCTTCCTAAACAAGGTTCCCTTGCGTTTGGTGTTTTTCATCTTTTTCCTGAGCTTCCGATCAGAAAACTTTTCATTGCCTACAAAGCGTACGTCTTCTACTTTCACCCTGTCATTGGGTTTCACTGCAAATTCAATGATGATGGAATTGGGACGGCTGCTGTCGTTGGTCTCCTTGACATTGACAGTGGCGTCAAGTTTTCCTTTTTTTACGTAAAATTCTACGATCTTCAGCTTGGCGAGTTCTTTTTGGTCATCGGTTACAATGCCCTCCTTGCTGATGATGTTTTTGATAATGTCATTGAGCTCGTCTTGCTGTCCTTTTTTGATGCCACTGAAGAAATAGCGCGACAAAGTAGGTTTGTCGATGATGTTTATGGTCAAAAAAACCGTTTTATCATTGACTACACTGTCCTGTAAAATAGCAACATTTTCAAAAAGTTTGAGCTTCATCAGGGCTTTGATGGCGCGGGGTATTTCTACACCCGGTATGGTGATCTTGTCACCTTCCCGCAGGGCTGCTATGGATTTGATGGCATTTCTATCTCTGTTGACTGCCCCCTGAATGTTGATGCCTCCAATTTCGTATTCCTTGCGCTCACCATAGGGCAGGATTTCCACACCTTCAGATTGGGCAGACACATTTTGAACCAACATTGTGATCCAGACAAGCAGAAATATAAAACGGAAATTAATCATCGTAGTGCGATAGATTGCTGAACCAATGGTTAACGATAGGGAGGTATGACTTGCTGTGGTGCTCAATCTTAAGAAAAGTTTAAAGTTTTGTTCAGGATACAAGTTGTTCGGATGTTTTGCCAAATCTGCGTTCTCTTTTCTGATAATCCAGAATGGCCTCCAGCAGGTTTTTTTTCTTGAAATCGGGCCAGAATACTTCTGTAAAATACAGCTCTGCGTAGGCGATTTGCCAAAGCAGGTAATTGGATATCCTTTGTTCTCCGCTGGTGCGAATCAGCAATTCAGGATCTGGTATGTTGCGCGTAGATAGGTATTGACTAAAAACCTCTTCATCGATGGTGGCGGGGTTCAGCTTGCCCTGTTGAACATCTTCCGCAATGTGCCGGCTTGCCTGTACAATCTCCCAGCGCGAGCTGTAGTTGAGGGCCAGTACAAGGGTCATGCGCGTATTGCCTTTGGTTGATTCAATGCCTTCCATCAAAGCTTTTCTGCTGGCGGCCGGCAATTTGCTGAGGTCACCAATAGCCTCCAGCCTGATGTTGTTTTTATTGAGGGTTTTGAGTTCATTGCGAACGGCTTCCACCAACAATGCCATCAAGGCTCCTACTTCTGCAGCAGGTCTGCTCCAGTTTTCGGTGGAAAAGGCATAAAGGGTCAAATATTGAACCCCAATCTCTGCACATATCTCGGTGACTTCCCTTACAGCATCTACCCCATTTTTATGCCCAAAAACCCTGGGCTTGCCATGGGTCTTGGCCCAACGACCATTACCATCCATGATCACTGCTATGTGTCTGGGCAGGCGGTTGACGTCTATTTGTTGGCGTAATGATTCCATATTTGCTGAAAAGCTGTGCAAAAGTACAAAAACTATGCATTTCCTGACCACATTGCATCAACTTGCCTGGTCATGGTACCCTTGATTCTCAATAATTTGATGATTTTGTAAGGATGCGAAGCTATCTAAAGCACATCATCAACCCTTTGTTTTAGACCCCATTCATTCTTTTTATCTGTTTTGCATTGAACTTTTTATGCATAATACTAAAATTTAATATCAAAGATTAGTTCCAAGCTACTGACTATCAAAAGCATTGCATAGATTAAGTCAAGGTTCATTATTACAAACTTTGATAATCAATGCATTTTTGTCAACTTTGCCGAATGGTAATCATCATTTTATCATTTATTACCTCTTTTGCCCTCACCTACGTGGCCATTCCTTCGATTATCCACCTGGCGGACAAAAAAAATCTCGTTGATGAACCCGGAGAGAGGAGAAGTCACGATGTGAGAACCCCTTCTTTAGGGGGCATTGCCATATTTGCAGGCATGCTCTTTTCCATCATTATGTGGACACCCTTCAATTTTTTTGGTGATCTTCAATACATCCTTTGTGCCTTCATCATCATTTTTCTGATCGGTGCCAGAGACGACATCGACCCCATTTCACCCCGCAAAAAACTGGCAGGTCAAATGCTGGCAGCAGCAATTCTGGTCTTTAAAGCCAATGTAAAAATCACCAGCCTTTATGGCATCTTTGGCATCTACGAACTAAATTTACCTGCATCTGTCATACTGAGCATATTCACCATCATTGTCATCATCAATGCTTTCAATCTTATAGATGGCATCAACGGACTATCAGGAGGCATTGCTTTACTTATATCTCTTGTGCTTGGAACCTGGTTTTTTCAAATCCAGCGACTTGAAATTGCCATTGTGGCTTTTGCACTTTCAGGTTCCATTGTAGCTTTTTTGAAATTCAACATTACTCCCGCTAAAATATTTATGGGTGATACGGGGGCCCTTTTGTTAGGTTTGGTATGTAGTATCCTCGCCATTTTGTTTATTGAAATCCACAAAGATTTGGGCAACTCTCCGTACAAATTTAATGCAGCCCCTTCTTTTGCTATTGCCACCCTGATCCTGCCCCTTTTTGATACTTTACGGGTATTTACACTCAGATTGCTCAACAAGAAATCACCATTTTTCCCTGATCGCCTTCACATTCATCACGTTTTAATCGATCTTGGACTCAGCCACATGCAGGCTACCGGCATCCTCATTGGGGTCAACATTTTGTTTATCCTTTTGGCCATTTCTTTACAAACTATTGGCAACCTGTATTTACTGCTCATTTTATTTATTGTAGCCGTGGCTTTATCCTACTTTTTAAGCAGGTTTTCTGCCCGTAAAAAATCGCAACCCTCCTGATGGGCTATCTATATGTTTTTATCGGTGGGGGCATAGGGGCAATGGTCAGGTATGCCATTTCAGGCTGGTTGGGTCAGGGTACCGAAAATGGCATTCCATGGCATACACTGCTAAGCAACTTTCTTGCCTGTCTGCTTGCCGGTATGCTTATGGCCTGGTTGCCCAAAACGGGCTTTTATACAGATGGAAGATTATGGCTTTTAACTGGTTTTTGCGGGGGATTTAGTACTTTTTCTACATTTGGCTTAGAACTCATGTTTATGGTACAAAGGGGGCAGTACAACCATGCAGCTGTGTACATAGCTCTGTCTTTGTCGGCAGCAATTGTTGGTGTAGTCATGGGGTGGAAATTACTGACGGCATAATCCCATTAACCAAAATAAATTTGGAAATTCACATGTTTTTAATAACTTGGCAATATAAAATAACTTAAAACTAATCTGTATGAAAAAATTATTCTTTGCATTGAGCATTTTCCTGGTGGCTGGTTCAGCAGGAGCACAAAGTTTGGATGAATTGAAAACCATGAAGGCTGAAAAAGAAAAAATGGCCGCTGCAAAACAAGCAGAAGCCGATGCCTTCAAATCGGAAGTAGCCGACCTCGACGCCAAAATTATTGTTCTCTCCGGCTGGAGAACAGGGGTGTTTGGCGCACTTGGTTTTAATTTCAACCAATCCAATAACTGGCAGACCAATGCCGTTAAAAATTCAACTTCAGCAGCTTTTTCTGGCAGTGTCAATGTCTTCGCAAACAAACAAGCTGAAAAATATTTCTGGAACAACTCAGGTGTTTTCAACCTTGGCTACTTGAAATTTGACGACGAGGACCTGCCAACCGATAACGCGAAATTCAGAAGGTCAACAGATGTGTTGCGTATGGCTTCACTCTTTGGTTATAAACTCAACAAATGGGTGGCCATTTCGTCTTTGGGTGAATACAGTTCTTCGCTCTTCAATTTCAACAATCCGGGTATCATGGATATAGGGGTAGGAGCTACCCTCACGCCCATCAACAACCTGGTGGTGGTGGTACATCCTCTCAACTATCACTTTGCTTTTTCAGACGCTGCCGGCGTTGAATCCACTTCCCAGTTGGGTGCCAAAATAAGGGCAGATTATACACGCAAATTTAAGGGTGGCATTTCCTGGGCATCAACGCTAACTACCTTTGTACCTTATGGTGGAGCAGAAACCGGACAGCCAGGCTTGTTTGAATATACATGGCTCAATACCCTTGCTTTCAACGTTTGGAAGGGCATTGGAGTGGGCTTGACCTATGGTCTCCGACAGGCTGATTTTGAAACCTGGCCAGTGAAAGGGGTGACACAGTCCTATTCAACAGTGGGTCTTAGCTACGCTTTCTAAAGGGAGATATAAATTTTATATAGCGGTTTTGCTGCATTGTCGGCAAAACCGTTTTTTTTTACCCAAATTGAAAAGAGGTCATGGTTATCGAGCCCATAGCAACCTTATCGTTAAAAATTTTCACTTCTTCTTTTGGCTTGCTGAGTCCAAGGATATACATAAGCGGATAGTAGTGGTCTGGACTCGGAATGGAAAGTTGCCAATGTTGTCCTTGATTTTGATAATCCAGCATGGCCTTGAAATTTCTTTCCGTTACATGTTTTTTCATTTCATCATTGGCCTGAATGGCCCAGTCATAGCCATATTCCTCCGGCCCACCCCAATTGATGCGTCCCAGGTTGTGAACGATATTGCCACTTCCTATAATAAGAACGCCTTTACTTCGAAGTTTTTGAAGGTCTTGGGCCAATTGATAATGCCAGGCTGCATCTTTGCTATAATCGATACTCAATTGCAGCACCGGAATGTCAGCATTGGGGTACATGTGACGTACAATGGTCCAGGTGCCATGATCGAGGCCCCATTCGTGATCCATGCCTGTTTTTACTGAAGTCAGGGCTTCAGCTACTTCCTTTGCCAATGCTGGGCTGCCCGGTGCAGGGTATTTAACCTGATAAAGGGCATCAGGAAAGCCACCAAAATCGTATATCGTTCTTGGATGTTCCATGGCGGTAACGTAAGTACCTCTTGTAAGCCAATGCGCTGATACCACCAGGACCATCCTTGGCTTAGGCAATTGCGTTCCCAATTCTTTCCACTTTCGGGAATATAAGTTGTCTTCTATGCCATTCATGGGTGAACCGTGACCCAAAAACAACACCGGCATGAGATCGGTATTGGGGCCATCCATTGCGTCATCGTACCATTTGCCAATCGATGATAGGCCATAAGCAACAGGAAAAACTGTCATCATCTGTAAAAAATGTTTTCGTTTCATAACAAACATTTGTTGTAACAAATATAAATAGTAACTACCTACTTTCACAGAAAGTTTCACATAATACACAATTATCTCCCTCTGCGTTGATTTCCAACGTTAAATTGAGGTTAAACCTGCAAAATTGGCCACTTTTTCTTAATTTTAGCGTCCTTAATTGCATGAAGCCAATGAGATCTTTATTATCGATTTTTGTATTAGTAAGTCTAATCACCACCAAAGTGGCTAGCCAGACCGAGTTTGAATATAAAAATCTGGTTTACAACGACCAGATTAAAAGTTTACAATGCATAGTCAACGGCATCATAAGTCCGGTACCCGTTATGAGGCTCAATAGTGCTGATAAACTTGTTATAGAATTTGATGACCTGAGTGATGAGGAAGACAACGAATTTTACTATAAACTCATCCATTGTACGAAAGATTGGGAGCCCAGCCCGATACAAGACATAGAATTTGTTGAAGGCTTTGCTGAGGAGCGCATCCGCGACTGGCAGCTTTCATTAGGCACTAAACAGATTTTTACGCACTATTGGTTTTCCATACCCAACAGGGACAGTCGTTTGCGTATTTCCGGCAATTATTTGTTGTTGGTATACGACAGGGGCAACGACAGTGCTCCTCTTTTCACCCGCCGGTTCATCGTGGCGGAGTCCAACGTATTACCCAATCTACAATGGGTGAGACCAACCCAAACCGATCTTATCAGATTCAACCAACAATTGAACTTGTCATTTTTGGTTAAAGATGTACGATTGATCAATCCAATGAGAGATGTGTACCTAACCATTGTGCAAAATGGCAATTGGACCAATGCCATGTACAACATAGCCCCCAGGGTATTTAAAGATGGCTTGTTTACCTATGATCAGTTTGGACTTATCAACTTTCCCGGCACCAACGAATACAGATTTTTTGATACCCGTACCCTCAACGGCAGGGGCTGGGGCGTAAAAACCATTGATTATTTCATAGATGGTTATGAAGTTTTATTGACCCCTTCAACTCCAAGGGACCAAAAAGTTTATTCCTTCAATTTTGATTTCAACGGCAATTTTTACATAGACAATGTTGACTTCTTTGCACGCGCCATCTTCGACAGCAATGTACAAAACAAAAACAAGCTCGTAGAATTCAGAAATAATTTTGCGTATTTCGATGCCCTTGAAAACGAATGGCAGGGGAGGGAAAAAGATTTTAGGGCCGATTATGCCAATGTAATTTTTTCTCTCAAATCGCCCCGCCTCAACAAAGACGTCTATGTTTTTGGCGCCTTCTCAGATTTTCAACTACAGCCCCGCTTCAAAATGAAATACGATGACCGGCGCGAAATGTACATAGCTGATATCTTGCTCAAACAAGGCTATTACGATTATCTATTTGCCACAGAAGGTGATAACGGCAGGATCGATTTTTCAGAAACCGAAGGCAGTTGGCAGGATGCAGAAAACGAATACAAAAGCATTGTCTACCTCAGAGATTTTGGTGGCCGGTATGATCGTGTTTTGGGCGTGATCAGCAGCAATTCTGCGGATTATACTTTGAACGGGCGGTAAATAAAAAAATAGTTATCTCATCTATGTCCGCCCTTCCCTATCCATTTACGTGGATTATTCAATATGTATTGGGTAATGCGTTGATGTGATTTTTCATTCCGCACGATACGATCATAATACAATGGTTGCCATTTAAAATCTGGTTCAATGTACCTTGCATTTTTGGTCACCGCCATTTTAAATCCACGAACAATGGAAGGCAAATTTTTGGATTGTGGTCCGAATTGATTCATGGGTTTGTCATGATTTTTTGGTGTACATTTGGTATTGTATTCATTATGCCCTATGCCAATTAAGGCATGAAAATGATTGGGCATCACCACAAATTCTCCTTTGATTAAATTCATGTCAGGCCGCAAATCAAATGTTTTTAGCCATTCATCGTTGACAATTTCGCCAATCTCTGATAATACAATTTTACCCTCCAATACATCACCGAACCAACATTTGTGTTCATGGGTACATATGGTAATAAAATAATGTGCGGCCCATCCATAATTCCAAAAAGGCGCACGTATCGTATCGTTGCGAAATTTGTTTTTAAATTTTTCCATAATTATAACGTTCAATATGCAAATTAATGGTTTTTGATCATTTGTTTGGGAAATATTTACAACCATTGTATATGCCCAAATTATATTCAACCCCTCGCCCCATTTTTTCGCACCCACGTTTTTTGTACATTTGCAAACCTAATTCATCACCATGCCCAGATTTTTGTTTGTTGTGCTTGCGTTTTCACTATTCACCTTTGCCTGCAATGAAAAGGAAGATGCGGTGGATGTGTCTCACATCAAAGCCAAGTCAGAAATTGTGCGCTTTGATCAGGACTTATTTTCACTCGATACCACTCAATGGACAAAGGCATTGGCGGGACTCAAAGGTAAATACCCCCATTTCTGGAATATCTACAGCAAGCATATCCTGCCGTTGACACCCGATAGTGCCCTGTATGATCAGGCATTGCTGGCATTTGTGAAAGATGGTCAGGTTCGCAGGCTCTATGATACTACTCAGGTCTTGATTGGAGGCTTGGATGACTACCAAAAAGATTTGACCGAGGCGTTTAAGAGGGTCAAGTATTATTTTCCAAAATTCAAAGAACCGGTGGTGTACACTTGTTTTACAGAATTTGGTTTTCAGAAGTTTATTTTTAGTGATGGACCCAAAGATGGCATTGGCCTGGGTCTCGAAATGTTTTTAGGTAAAGATTATCCCTATAAGCGTATTGATCCTACCAATCCCAATTTTTCGGCCTATCTGACCAGAACTTTTGACAAGGCCTATCTCACAAAAAAAACCATAGATCTGATCGTTGATGATCTGGTAGGTTCTCCTGGCGGTGTCAGGCTGCTCGATTATATGGTGTACAATGGAAAAAAACTGTACCTACTTAAAAAGTTTCTGCCCGAAGCTGCTGACTCTGTCATTTTTGAATACACCCAAAACCAAATGGACTGGGTTAGCGGCAACGAATTGGAGATGTGGTCGTTTTTTACCGAACAAAATCTGGTTTACGAAACCAATGTAATCAAAATCAATAAGTACATCAATCCATCTCCTGATTCTCCGGGTATGCCAGTGGAAGCTCCCGGACAGACGGGCAATTACATTGGTTATCAGATGATAAATGCGTATATGGAAAAAAGACCAAATACCACCCTCGACCAATTATTGACAGAAAAAGATGCACAGGCTATTTTAGAGATTTCCAAATACAAGCCCAAAAGATAAGTTTATGCTCTTATTCTTTGTCTTCGCAAATAAAGCAGGCGAAGCACCAGGGCACCTATAATGATGAGCCCTCCCACCATTGGCAGTAGTCCGGGAACTTCGCCGTATCCGATCATTACCCAAAGAGGATTAAACAGTGGCTCCAGCAATGAGATCAAGGCACCTTCAATGGCTGTAATGTATTTTTGGCCATAGGTAAAGAGCAGGAAGCCCAGACCCAATTGAACAAATCCCAAAAAAAGCAGCATGGCATTTTCCTGAAGGGTGGGCAAAGGGTTGCTCAAAAACCAGGGTGAGGTGATCAACACCACAAAGATGTTGCCCAAAAAAATGCCGCCGGTCTGGTATTCAAAAGCATTGCTCTTTTGACTGATGAGAATGCCAGCCAAGGCAAGCCCCGACAGCATGGCAATGTAAATACCTGGATTGGTAGCCGACATTTCAAAGCCATCAATAAGAAAAAGGGCCATGCCCAGAAAGCTGAGAATGACAGTTAAAATGTCGATTTTGAGCAATTTGGTCTTAAGCAGTAAAGGCTCAAGCAAAAGTACGTATGCCACGCCGGTTGATTGCAAAAAAATGGCATTGGCCGCTGTTGTCATTTTGGTAGAACTCACAAAACACAACAGCAGTGGTGCATAAAAACAGGCAGAAAGCACACTCCTCTTGTTGATTTTAAAAGCTTTTTTACCAAAATACAGCAGAAAAAACAATGAAGTGTAAAGGCTTCTGTAAAACAAGATGGTAAAAGCATCCTGTGGCAACAATTTGACCAAAAGGCCTCCCGTACTCCACAGTAGCGCAGCCAGTACGGACAAAATGATACCCTTATTTCTTTCGTCTTTCAATTGTTGAAATTGCCTTTTCAGGACACGAAGTTACGATCTTATTGCGTATATCTTCTTTGAATTCTGGGAGCGATCCTGCACAATATCTCATAAGGAATGGTATCACACACATGCGCCATTTTTTCAATAGGCACTTCCTTGCCAAATAATACCACTTCATCTCCCTCCTGCACATCCGACACCTGGCTAAGATCTACCATCGACAAATCCATACATACATTGCCGATGACATCTACCATCTTGTTTCGCACCGCCACCTGATACCTGCTGTTACCACATCGGCGCATGAAGCCGTCTGCATAGCCTATGTTGAGCACACCCATCAGGGTGTCTTGTGTAACCTGATGCCTGCGGTTGTAGCCCACGTAATCGCCGGCATGCAATTTTTTAATTTGGATGATCCTGGCTTTGAGGGTATGTACTTTTTCCAACCGAGCCTGCGCTACCCCCGAGCTATCAATGCCATAAAGCCCCAATCCCAACCTCACCAAATCAAAGTGATACTCCGGAAACCGAACAATTCCTGCAGAGTTGAGCAGGTGTTTTTTTGGATAATAACCCAAGATATCAGTGATGCGTTGGTAATGTTCCAAAAACCGCTTGGCCTGGAGGTGGCTAAAGGTATCGTCTGCTTCGTCTTCACTGCTGCTTAGATGTGAAAAGATGCTGATGACGTTGAGCTTATGATTTTGGAGGATTTGAAGCAACGCACCCATGTCTTCTTCTCTAAAGCCAAGTCTGCTCATGCCGGTATCCAATTTAAGACTGATGCCCGGCGTTTGAAAAGCTCCTCTACGAAATTGGATCAACTCCTTCAGCTGGCTGAGGCTGTATATTTCAAGATCGAGCCTGTGATCTAGCAGTGTCTGAAAGCTTCCAGCATCTGCATTGAGTACCGTTATAGGTAGCGTGATGCCCGCCTTTCTTAACTGAGCCCCTTCATCTGCAAAGGCTACTCCCAGTCCGAAAACACCTTTGTGCTGCAACAACTTGGCTATCTCTTCGCTGCCGGCACCGTAAGCACTGGCCTTGATGATGGGCATGAGTTGGGTGCCGCCCTGGAGCATCGATCCATAGGTACTTAAGTTATGCTCGATGGCCGCCAGGTCAATATCGAGGCTAACTGTGTGACTTTGGCTTGCGATATGCGCGTATACTTTTTCGAAACCATATTTTCTGCTTCCTTTGACCATTACGATTGCGTTGTGCGGCTCATGTTCTTTCAAATGCCTGATAAGTGCAGGGGTGTCGGCAAAAGCCAGTGCATTGGCAGGCAATGAACTTTGTCTCCACATATCACCGACCAGCCAAATATTATCGGCTTTGGAAGCGGCAATGAGTGAAAATATTTCTTCCGTTGGGTGATGATTGGCATGCTCCATTTCTGATAAGATCACCAGACTGTGCCTTTGTGCTTTGTGTTTGTCAGAAAAATCCAGGGCAGCCGCCAATGCCTGAAGATCATTGGTATAAGAATCATTGACTACAAGACACTCATTTTTACCCGCCGTGAGTTGCAAACGCATATCCAGGCCCTGCCAATTCAAAACACTGTCTTCAATAATAGACAAAGGCACGTCCAGCCACAATGCAGTACAGATGCAATGCATGGCATTTTCAAAAAACACC
>CALMWS010000224.1 GCA_937870795.1 uncultured Bacteroidota bacterium
CTCCTCCAAGGATAGCCCCTGCTGCATCAGCAACCATTACAACTACATAAACATTATTGATATTGTAGGTGGTAGGTACATCTACATCAAAAGAAAGATCAGCAAAGTCTCCTGCATTGATTTCAGTGCTAAATGTATTTGGCCTTCCTTCAAAGCCAAAAATCAATTCTCTTCCAACTTCATCGTAAACCATTTGTGCTGCAGGAACAGGATCAGGCAGGGCTTCAAAACCACCCATTACACCGGCAGCATTGTTGGCGTAGTAGTTGGTTTGGTTGAATCCGGCAGTGGTGCCTTTTACTCCATCTTCTACCAATACTGCTATAAATTTGAGATCTTCATTAATAAATTGGGTGTTGAAATCAACAGAAGCATCTACTGTGATGGTTCTTCCATTGAAAGTGCCTGTGGCATTTACGGCAACTGGACCATAATCCTGGCGGATGGTTTCCAAAAGTATGGTTTCCATATCAGCAGGATCTTCTATGGCAGATCTGTTGATGATCACAGATGGGAAACCGCCAAAACCTGGCAAGTCTGTCAAACCATCATTGTAATCTTGAACCATCATTGGGTCTTCGTTGTGTACGGCAATACCAATGAATTCATCAGGATATTTTTCTCTCATCTTTTCCATATTGACAGCTCCTCTTGGGCACCATCCACACCAGGTACCGGTAGCTTCCTCAACAACCATTTTGAGTGGAATTGCATTTTCCAATCCTCTAACTACCAGAGTATTGATGTTGTTTTCAAGTACTGAATCCGGTAAGCCATTGACAGAAACTATTTTGGCAGTAATGTCAATCTGACTTGCATCTTCTACGCTTACTTTTGTTTTGAAAGTACCGCTGTAGGTTTCAAAGAATTTTACGTTCAAACCTGTTAAAAGATCTGTGTGCGTCTCTAAACCATCAGACCACTCTACTTCCATTTGATTAATGGTGTTAAGGCCAGTGTTTTTGATTGAATAGCTGATTTCGGCTTCACCACCTTTCAAAACGTATTTTTTTACATCAGATGAAGCCATGGCCGCGTCTCTGTTTTGAGCATCGAAAACCAAAATGTCATCAATGGCGATCAAAAATTTGTCATTTGAAATGTTTCTGAAAGCCAAACGAATGGTTTTGCCGGCATAATCTTTCAAACTTAGACTTCTATCTGTTATTTCACCATTTTCTCCGGCTTTTGTAAATAAAGTCTTTGTGAAATCAGTAGTAGCTGCACCGGTAGTAGAGATTTTTACTTCGTAGCTATCTTTAAATTGTGCATCCAAAGAAAAGGCTTTCCATGCAAGTACTGTGTTAGCTGTAATATCAGTAATTTCCGGTGTGATCATCCAATCATCAGCTTTGCCAGTAGGTTCGTACCAGGAATTACTCAATGCCCATTGATTACCGTCTAAGGTGCGGATATTCCAGGCATCAGTGTAGGAACTAACGTTTGAGTTTGGTGTTTTTTTATCAACATCAATCAGTACCATGTCTCCGAAACCGTTTTCAAAGTCCTGACTGTACTTGATTTGGGCATTCATCCCAAGTGAAGATCCAACAAGTAATAAGCCCAGTAGAAGTCTTTTCATTTTTTTGTGATTAGAATGTGTTTAAACAAAATTGATTATAATTGCTGCCAAAGATATAAATAAGCCTGAATTGACGGGTGTAATTGTGAGAAAATGTTAATTCATGACAAATAAAGACATAGCGGGAAAGATCAAACTGTTGGCAGATCTAATGGAATTGCACGATGAAAACGCATTTCGTATTAAATCATACGCCAATGCCTATTTGTCAATTCGAAAATTTCCTAAAAATTTAACCGAAAGTTCAGAATCTGAAATAGCTGATTTTCCGGGTTTGGGCAAGTCCGTTACCCAGAAAATTGTAGAGTTGGTCCAAACCGGAACTATGGTGGATCTTGATATATTGTTGCACAAAACTCCTGAAGGCGTAACCGATATGCTTCGTGTTAAAGGCCTTGGACCTAAAAAAGTAAAGGCACTTTGGAAAGGAGAGTTGTCAATTGAAGACACCGCTGAACTGTACCAGGCATGTATGGAAAATCGGTTAATAAAATTACCGGGCTTTGGCACAAAAACTCAGGAAGATATCAAAGATAAACTCCAGTTTCATTTTAGCAACCAGGGCAAATACCACCTCGCAACCGTGTATGAAATCGCCCATGAATTGCTTAACATTCTCAAAATAAATTACAAAGATTATCTTTTTGAAATTAGCGGTGAAATAAGGCGTAAAATGCCCATAGTCAATGGCATAGATATTCTTTCAACCATGAATTCTAAAGAAGTGGCAAGTGAAATTTTTAGCCCAAGTGATTCAGAAGCCCATATTCTGTACAAAGATATTCCTGTTACCTATAAATCCGTTGAACCTTCGCAGTTTTATTACACATGGGCCACAGAAAGTTCCAGCCCGGAGTTTGCCACTGCTATGGGATGGGAGAACCGTCAATATAATTCTGAAGATGATGTATTTAAATCGGTTGGTTCCTCTTATTTGACCCCCGAATATCGCGAAAGTGAAGCTACAGCGATAGGGTTAAAGCAAGGTGAAACATTTAACTTGATTGAAGAAAATGACATCAGAGGGCTGATTCATAATCACAGTACATACAGTGATGGTGTCCACACCCTGAAAGAAATGGCTGATGCCGCTCAAAAGAAGGGCTATCAGTATCTTGTTATTTCAGACCACAGCATCTCTGCATTTTATGCAAATGGTCTGAAAATTGACGATGTTTACAGACAATGGGAAGAAATTGAGCAATTAAACAAACAATTCCATGGGTTTCGAATCCTCAAGGGCATAGAGGCTGATATACTCAACGATGGCCGACTTGATTATGGAGATGATATTTTATCTGGATTTGAAATTGTAATTGCCAGCATCCACTCCAATTTGAGGATGGATTTGGAAAAAGCGACAACCCGACTGATCAAAGCCATTGAAAACCCGTTTACGCACATCTTGGGCCATCCAACCGGCAGGCTCTTACTTGGAAGAAAGGGCTATGACATCAATTACGAAAAAATATTTGATGCGTGTGCAGCCAATAATGTTGCCATTGAATTGAATTGCAACCCTTTAAGGATGGACCTGGATTGGACCCAAATACCCAAAGCTTTAGAGAAAGGCATCAAAATTTGCATCAACCCAGACGCACATAACATAGCACAATATGATTTCGTAAGATTTGGAATTTTTACTGCCCGAAAAGCTGGTTTGACACCTGCCGAATGTCTCAACAATTTGTCGTGCCAAGACCTTTTGGAATGGGCTGACATGAAAAAATAAATTATCTGTAAATAATTGCATTCCAATACAATAAATCTTAAAATAGGCCAATGGTGTTAATGACATGTTAAACATTTATTTGGTGTTGCATAGAGGGGCATTACCATATATTTTTGCATTCGTTATTTCCAATAATTTTATAAATCTTTAATGTTAGAAATGAAAAAATTCTCATCCATTTTGTTTTTTGCTTCATTGTTGGCTTTTGTTGCTTGCAAAGACTCAAAAACTACTGAGGAAACCAAAGATGCTGCAGCCACTACAGAAGCAACCACTGCTGCTCCCGAGGCTACTGCTACTACAGCCCCGGCTGAACCTACAGCCACTCCAACTGCAACTTTAGATCCGGCAGCTGCTCCACCCCAGTCAGATGCGAAAGCTGCAGCACCAAGCGGCCCCATCACTTCCGTACAGTTCGAAGAAACTACTTACAACTTCGGTACTGTAAAGGATGGAGACAAAGTAAAACACGTTTACAAATTTAAAAACACAGGTAAGGCTCCTTTGATCATTTCTGATGCAAAAGGAAGCTGTGGATGTACAGTTCCTGATTGGCCAAGAGAGCCAATTGCTCCGGGAAAAATGGGAGAGATCAAAGTTGAATTTGACTCCAAAAACAAAGGAACAGAAGAAGGTAGTAACCAATCAAAAAGAGTTACCATCACTGCCAATACTGATCCTGTACAAACTTACCTTACCATTTCAGGTATCGTAAAGAAAGACAAAGCAGCAAAATAATTGCAGTTTTAAAATTTATCAGAAGCCTGTATGTGTAAACATGCAGGCTTTTTTAATTTTGTA
Organism: uncultured Bacteroidota bacterium; assembly: GCA_937870795.1. Classification (GTDB taxonomy): domain Bacteria; phylum Bacteroidota; class Bacteroidia; order Chitinophagales; family Saprospiraceae; genus JADKBO01. Next base: position 4,116 of record CALMWS010000224.1, read on the forward strand.
TCATGAAGGTTTTTTTCAATCTGGTAAAATTTAGCCACACCATTTTCGCCTTACCATTTGCCTTGGTTGGCTTTGGTCTGGGCAATATGATTTCAACAGAATCATTTTCCTGGAGTAAGTTGCTGCTGGTACTTGGCTGTATGGTTACGGCCCGCAATACAGCAATGGCCTTCAACAGATACATAGACAGGGATATTGATGCAGCAAATGCCCGAACCAAAGTAAGGGAAATTCCATCCGGGCTTATATCTGAAAACAAGGTTTTAGTATTTATTATAAC
>CALMWS010000225.1 GCA_937870795.1 uncultured Bacteroidota bacterium
TATTTTTCAGGCCTGCCTACTCCTGCAACCGCTATGTTTTTTATTGGACTTTTCCTGGGCATGAAATATGAAAGCACGCTGATAAAAGACATACTCGATAATGTGTATGCTTACTGGGCCATCCCCTTATTCTTCTCTTTTATGATGGTCAGCACAGTTCGAATGTTCTCACTTAAGGGAATCAATAAAGACATGCGGCAAAATAAGCTTCAATTGGCATTACTTCTGGGTTTGATTATCCTATTGTTAATTGACAACAGAACCGCAGCTCCAATTTGCATATTGTTGTACATTATTTTATCTCTTGTACAGTCACTTTCCAACAAAGCCTAAAAGTTGATTTAATAGGTTTTCGTTGTTTTATTAAACAATTATACTGTTAAGACCCTCTTTTCATGAACGGTTTAGAATAAAATTTTGTTATTTTGCAGTATTAATATTTCAAAATGGCAATATTTATAACAGACGAATGTATCAATTGCGGGGCATGTGAACCTGAATGTCCCAACAATGCCATATACGAAGGTGGAGTTGAATGGGCAATCAAAGATGGAAGTACCATTACCGGCCATTACACCTTGGAAGATGGCACCGTTGTAAACGTAGAAGCAAAACAAAAACCGATCAGCGACGATTTTTATTTCATTGTGCCCGATAAGTGTACAGAATGTGTAGGTTTTCATGAAGAACCGCAATGTGCTGCTGTTTGCCCGGTGGATTGCTGCGTGCCAGATCCGGATCGCAGAGAAACCGAAGAAATTTTATTGGCCAGAAAAGAAAGGTTACACTTATAAAAATGAGGATAGCACTGGTTGGATATGGAAAAATGGGCAAAGCAATTGAGAAAATTGCCTTTCAAAGGGGGCATGAGGTAGTTGCCATTATCCACTCTTCCAATGCAGGTGAGCTCAACGATATTTCCGTTGAAAACACAGACGTGGTTATTGAATTTACAAGGCCGGATCTAGCGCCTTTGCATCTCACCACCCTACTCAGCAAAGGTGTACCAGTAGTTTGCGGTACTACAGCCTGGCACACTCAAGAAGCAGATATATATAAGCTGGCCAAAGAAAAGAACGGATGTTTGGTTCATGCATCCAATTTCAGCCCAGGTGTTAACCTGTTTTTTGTGTTGAATGATTACCTGGCCAAAATGATGGCCAAATGGCCGGAATACAAGGTTGAAATAACCGAAACCCACCATACTGCCAAGCTGGATGCCCCAAGCGGTACTGCGATCACCCTTGCCAACGGCATTCTTACCCAAAGACCTGATCTAACCAAATGGGTTGAAGGGCAGCCTGCCAATGAAAATGAAATTTTGATACACGCCATAAGAAAAGATCCTGCACCCGGCACTCACTCCATTGCTTATCAAAGTGCAATTGACGATATCACCATAACGCACGAAGCACACAATAGAGAAGGATTTGCTACAGGAGCCGTTATGGCAGCTGAATGGAGTATGGGTAAAAAAGGAGTATTCTCAATGAGGGATGTGTTATCCCTTTAACATTAACCTTCAAAATTAAAGGAAAGGGTAAAGATTTGGGATGTCACATTTTCAAGAACCTTCGACTGGTTCAGGTCTTTATTATAAATTAAAATATTGCCCAGGCCTCTGGAGTATTTCACTTCAGGAGAGAAAATAAAGAACGGATAAAAGAATTGCATGCCGAATCCCACCTCCCATTGAAAATCGTGGGGTGAAATCTTAATCAATGTTGGTGCCTGCCTGGTTTTGGAACTACTGGCAATGTCATAATTATATTTCAATCCACCCGTTACAAATACACGCTTGTCTTTATACGGCTGACTCTTATATCTGAGACTAAAGGGCATTTCAAAAAACACCGATTCAACCTGTTTTTCTTCCAGTCCGTTGAATAAAAAAGACCTGTATGAAAAAGCAAAACCCGGTAGAAACCTGAAATCAAAATACTCACCCATTTTGAGGTTGGCAATCATGTGGATATTGAAACCACCTTTGCGTTTGCCTTCTGCTATCCTAATGCTGTCATTGCCAATAAAAAAAGTAGATTGATTGATGCGGTAGCCTGAAAAATTGGTACCGAAAGCCATGCCAAAATAATAGGATTTGCCCTGAAAGTCAAGATAGTTGTAATTGTCTCGAGACCTGATTTGCGCCTGTAAAGACGTAAACACTCCCAAAAAAATCAGGAAAATACCAACTATTTCTCTCCTATGTACACTGTGCATATTCCAAAGCTTAAAGCATAATAACGTGTATTGTGAAATCCTATTTTACGCAAAATGGCCTCAAAGTCTTCATAGCAGGGAAATGCACTGGAAGATTCATATAAATAATGGTAGGCCTTTTGGTCCTTGGAAATCAGCTTGCCAATCAAAGGCAATAGGTATTTGAAATAAATAGCATAAAGTTGTTTGATCGGAAACACCCTTGGCCGGGAAAATTCGAGCACCATGATGACACCCCCTTTCCTTAACACCCTATACATTTCAGAAATTCCTTTTTCCAGATTTTCAAAATTGCGCACTCCAAAGGAAGACATTACTGAATCAAACTTTCCTTCTTCAAATTGCAAATCTTCACTATCCCCGGCTACAAATTGAATGACATCACTTTTACCGGCTTTCAATGTTTTTTTTCTGCCTATTTCCAGCATTTTTTCGGCAATATCCAGCGCAATGATTTCTTTGGGGTTAAATTTTTTACAAGCTTCCAAAGCCAGATCCCCGGTGCCGGTAGCCACATCCAAAATCACCTGAGGATGATATTGTGCTATTTTATTCAGGGCAATTTTACGCCAAAGGATGTCAGAACCCAGAGATAAAAAATGATTCAGAAAATCATAAGACCTGGCAATGCCATCAAACATGGACTTAACCTGGTTTTTTTTTCCTTCGTCGCTTTTATAGGGGGTTACTGTATCGTGTTTGAACTGGGTCATCTTTTAAAGAAAGTTGCAAATATAATCATTTGTTTTCATGTACTTTAGGCATTTTTCACCCAAAAGGCATTGTTATTTAACCTCTATAACCGATCCATCAGAATGGGCCGTAAATTCAGGAGCATACAAACACTCCAATTGAATCAAAGCACCACTAAACTGTCCCCTGTGAACAACCCTCTGCCTGCTTTCAACTACGTGTTCCCCCTTCGGTAAACGATCAAAAAAATAATGACTAGCGGCATCGGTTACATTTTCAAAATATCCAAATCCTCCGTTCCATTTATACCCGCTTCTTGCATCATATGGTTCCAATCCGCTGCCACGCATATCTTTGATGTGTACGAATTCAAGATCTCTGTCAAGCTTAATTGCCATCCGGCTAACCAAAACATCACCCGGAGCCAATACAGTACCATTATCAAGCGGCACCAGTATTATTGAATTTCCTTTTTTTTCCTCCTTGTACATTTTTTTCGAAACTGTGGTAAGTCCCGCCTGACCTTGCTTCACCATCTTAAGATCACTGAGGTATTGAAAATAAACGGCCCCCATGGCTACGCTACTGCCAATATTGGATAATTCAATGTTGGCAAGATCTTCTGTAATTTGATTCTGATCCCAACTTTGCAAAAAATAACTTGTGCCCGCCTTAACTTTATTATCATGAGGCAGCCTCAGACCACCTGCCACCACTTTTACTCCTTCGGCATCTGTAAAGTTGACTTGTCTGGGCCCTTTATAAAGCAGCAACGCAGCTATTGCATCGGCCGTTCCTCTTGTAGAAGGCCAATGATGTGTTTTCTTTTG
>CALMWS010000226.1 GCA_937870795.1 uncultured Bacteroidota bacterium
TATGCAAAACATTTCTTTTAAAACAAAGAGTGCGAGTATGTTTTCCGGTGGACTATTGTCCTTTGTCTTTATGCTTTTGTTTGCCTTAATGGTAAATAATGGGCTGAATGCACAGGCTACTGCGAATAGTGGAGTTTTTCCGGCTAACCATGAGGTGAGCACCACTGCAGCAAAATACGGTGTGCAAGCAGCAAACCTGGACACCTGGGATAATGCTAAAGCGACTGCCGTAGTAAAACAGCAACTTGCACAGTTAAACCCTGCTTCTACCAATCCTCAGGATTTGTTCAAGCTGGTTTATTACCAAACGATGTTGGAGGACTTGCGTTACAATGTATCCCCTGCGGTTACATCTGTATTGCGCTTGAAAACTGCAAATGGGAAAGTGAACAATTCCAGTATTACACTACCATTTATTCGAAGTGTGTACAATGAATTAACAAATAAATTTTAATTATTCCTAACGAAATTTATACAGACTTATGAATAGAAATATTAACAATTATCTCATTTCAGGGATTACTCTGTTATGGGTAATGATAACCGGCTTTAATGCCAGGGCTCAGGCGCCTTATTGTGCTATGTCCGGTTTAACTATAGTGGAACCGATTACAAGGGTGGTTTTTGCCGATATTGACAACTCGTCGCCGGCATCTACATCTTCACCCAATTATGATGATTTTACATCGGTAATCGGTCATGTACAGGCCGGACAGACATATTCTCTTGAAGTTGAAGGGAACACCAATGGTAACTATACCACTTCAGTCAGAGCATATTTTGACTGGGATGGTGATATTACCTTTACAGGTGTTGACGAGTATGTCTATGTGGGTACAATTGTCAATTCCACAGGATTAGACGGAATTAGGGCAATTGTCAATGTAACCATACCTGCAGGAATACCTAACGGTACTATGGTAAGGATGCGTATTGCGAAGAAATTCACAACATCTAATCCTTCTCCTAATGACGGATGTACCGGTGGTAGCTCTTTCGGTCAATACGAAGATTACACCTTACAGGTAGGTGCTGCTCCGGGAGATGATGATCCATGTGTGTTCGTCTGCCCGAGCAATATATACACCACGCTGACTGCCGGTCAGTGTTCTGCATTTGTGCACTATAATGTGGCATTCAGTGGTAACTGTGTAGGATATGCAGATCAACCATTCACGCTTACACAGAATATTGGTACAGCTCCGGTTAATGATGCATTGGATTGTCCTAACACTTATCCTGTATACTCCATGCGTGCATATGCCAATGGTGCATATGCTTATAATCTGACCGGTGTGGAAGTTGGCTCTTATTTTGGTGGAACACAACGTATCAGGGTATATACATATTCCGGTACTATTGGTGGAGCGAATTTGAACTTAGCTCAGCGTACTCTGGTCTATACCTCAGGACTTGTAAATGTTCCGGCACAAGGAAAAGCTACGATTTCTCTGGGTGCCGGTGTATTGATTCCGGCCAACACTAACTTTATCGTTGAGCAGGAAAGGCCTACCGGACAACCTCGGTTTGGTCCTGCCTCTTCATACAGTGGTGAGACAGGTCCTTCCTATATCTATTCTGTAGATTGTGGTCTTCCCCAACCTACATCTTATGGATCATTAGGATTTGGTAACCTACACTTGATTCAGAAATTGTTCGGTGATCTTCAGGATGTACCGGTACCTGTAACTATCAACCAGGTTTCCGGTCTGCCAAGCGGATCTGCATTCCCTGTGGGAACTACGACCAACTGTTTCCAATTGGTAACACCAGATGGTGATGTTGCAGACGAGTGCTGCTTTGATGTAGTGGTCAATCCATATCCGACTCCGATTACATCACTGGGATGTAATGATCTGGTACACGTATCTCTGGATCCTGAGAACTGTGAGGCAGTGATTACGGCAGAGACTATGCTGGAAGGCGGACCATACGGATGTTATGAGAATTATCAGGTAGCCATCGGCACTTCAATGGCAGGACCTTTTAACCTTGGAAATACGGTAACATGTGCTAATATCGGCCAGACATTGGCAGTGCGAGTTACTGCTCCTAATGGCAATGTTTGCTGGGGATGGATATTGGTAGAAGACAAGTTACCACCGGTAGTCGAGTGTGACGGATGTACACAGGAGACTAATCAGTTGTTGGGTACGATGGACTGGAGTGATCCTACCTCTACCGGCTTCAACAATGCATGTTATAACTTTGGAGCAGGTTCTCCATTGGCAGGAACACACCCTTATGAGTTGATTGAGTTCCAGGTACC
>CALMWS010000227.1 GCA_937870795.1 uncultured Bacteroidota bacterium
AGGGAGGCGCAAACATTTAGCCGACCACCGGGAGGCGAAACCATTTAGCCGACCAAAGGGAGGCGCAAACATTTAGCTGACTGCAAGGAGGCGTGAACATTTACAAAACCGTGACCTCAACCCACTCAGTGCTTCCATCTTTATACTGGATGGAAATAAGATAAAGCCCTTGACTTACTCTATTATTGGCTGCTGTTCCATCCCAGGTAAATGATTCTCCATTTCCAAAATTGTTTTTACTCACGAGGGCGTTGCCCCATCGATCGTAAATAAAAACAGCATTAAGCGTATTGTCCTCATTGGCCACATTAAAGACACTGTTGATGCCTCCTCCATCCGGATAAATGATATTGGGCCATACTTTTATGGTTTCGAGAGGGATAACGGTAATATTGTATTTCGATTCACAGCCGTTTGTATCTGTCAGCAATAAGGTATACTTAAGCAATGAACCCGGTGCTTCTATGATGGGTGATAAACAATCGTTGCAACTTAAGCCACTGGCATCCAACCATTGAGCTGAAAAAGGTTCCGGACTTACCAAAAAATTCACGAGCGTTTCCGATCTTATGGGAACTTCAACGGTGGTTGGTTCAACTTCAAATCCAACTGCACTAATTCCTTCGATAATAAATTCACCCGCAGAATTGCACTTTGCATTACTTTCCAGTTTCCAGTTGTATACACCGGGGCTTAAGTTCAATACATCAAGTGGCAATTTGTCGATATCATACACAACATTATTAATGGTCAATTTTTCCGGTTCACATCCTTCAGCATTGATTAGTGTAAAACTTCCATTATTTTGTTCTAAACATGTAGCTGGTAATACCTTCCAATTTAAATTGCGAAAGTCGGTAGGAAAGCTAACAGATACGTAAATTAACGAATCACAACCTAGAACATTGGTTTCAGATAATTTCACCAAACCTTCCTTTTTGTCAATAGAAAATTCAAATTCACCGAATGTAAAAATTTCTGATTCTTGCATAGCGGCTAATCTAAGGGTGTCGATTCGAGAAGGTGTATTGAAAAGAATGTTTACAAAGACGATAGAATCACAACCTTCATTAGATGCATTAGGTATAATGAACTGTCCCGAACTTTTGCCCTCATAAAACAATTCATTCCCCAATTTGAGGGTATCACCCCTGCACAAGGTTGTTTCATAATATCCTTCCTTGACAGGTAGTACAAAAACTGAAACATCAAGGATCGAATCGCAGCCATTCAAAGATGCAGCTGGCAGAACTATAGTACCCGAAGTTTTACCTGGGTGAAATTGATTTCCAGCGATGGACAAAGTATCACCATCGCATAAAACTGCATTTAACTTGCCTCTTGGTTCATCCCAAAAATCAACCTTCACCATGACCAGCGAATCACAGCCGTTTTTGGCTTCTCCCTCTAACCATACATTACCACTGGTTTTTCCTTCCTGAAAAATAGTATTGCCAATTAGAATGGAGTCACCTTTGCAAAGTTTTACACTCAAATTACCAGTTGGAATATTTTCAAATTCCAGTGCAACCCTTAGGACAGAATCACATCCCGAAGCAGAAGAAAGAACTGTAAATCCCCCAGGATTCACCTCGTTAAATACAGTACCATTTACGACAAGACTATCTCCTGAACATATTTTAAAGGATAACAACGTTGTATCAATGACCTTGTATTGCAAAGCCACATCGATAATTGAGTCACAACCCAGAGATGATCCGGCTGAAATGATTTCTTTTCCGATCGGCTTATTTTCATCGTATATCACGCCATTGACAGTCACAGACTGACCCTTACAAAGTATAGGACTAATCACATGAATAGCTTCATCAATAATTTTCACTTTGACGTTTATCAAAGAATCACAGCCCCCCTGAGCCGCACCAGGGAGCAACTCCTGACCCGTAATCCTATTTACATTGTATACAGTTTCATTAATAATAAGAGAATCATATCTGCACAAACTTACATTTAACTCATTTAACGACTGATTGCCGAATGTTAAATTAATCACAACTGTGGAATCACACCCGGAAATTGCTGCTTGTCTTAGTATTTCTAATCCTGATGGCCTCGTCTCATCGTAAACTTGTCCGTTCACCAGGATGGATTGCCCGATGCAAAGTTGCCTGTTAATGATCTCGGTTGCATCTTCCAGAAAGCGGGGTGCAATGATCAATGTGGTGTCACAAATTGATGGGTCTAATGAGGCAATTTTGATAGTGTCTTTTGGATTGTATTTATTGTAGACCTTTCCTGAAATCACCAATGAATCGTTTTGACATAATACTGGATCGATTACCCTGATATTGGGTGCCTTTAAAGCCAGCTTACCCAGCAACTGTGCCCTTCCAGCGCAACTATTATCGCTGATTTGTTCTAGTTTAACCAAAATAGTATCAACCATTCCCGGAAGCAACTGCGGGCACAATTTCAAAACGGTATCTCTGACCTGAGTAACCAGTGTATCCCTCATTAAAAAATTGTTGTATCCCCAGGAAACAATGGCGCGATAAGGAGGCTGGCCTGTAAATGAAACCGGATAAGTAGTACAATCAGAACTACACAAAATACCATCTTTAATAGCACTTAATGCAGGTTCATAAAAAACAACAGGTACACCCGGGGAAATTGAAAAACAAGGATCCTGGAGGTTGATCGTATCAGAAGAAACCTCTCCAGCAATAGAAGAAACATAATACACCCTATTGTATTCTATGCCATTGGGTTTAACGAAGACAGGGTTTTCATTGATCGCAAAGATCTTACCCAGTGATACACCTGATTTGTCGTGCAAAACAAAAACAAGGCTGTCACCGATTTGAAGAGACTCATCCTGATTGTGAAATAAACGCAGTGTATCCAACGCACAAATCAGCGTAGTATCCACAGGTTTAACCATTGTGCCTGCATCTTTAAAACAGGCGCACTTTTTATTTCCTTCCAGAACAACAATACTACATAGACTGGAATCTGAAACCTCAAACCTGTAGCTTGTATCAGAAGGAACAGGACCAAATTGAAAAGCCCTGTTGGAAGCTATGCCATTTACCAATAATTTATCTGAATTTCCACCTGTAATATTGAAACTCACTGAATACTCATTGCCATTACAAACAACTGATAGGTTCTCCACTTGAACCTGATCAAAAAGAGTGATATTTATTTCAACCGTATTAGTGCAAAAAGTATTGCTGTTATAAGTCAGCGTTGTTACAGAATTTTGGCCAATGGGATCCCATATGGCACCAAATACACCAGGTCCAAACCAGGTGCCTCCTCCATAAAAGGAGTCTTCCAGAGTTCGCAAATTCAGAGAAGCAGCACCAAAACACCAATCAGCATTATCCATTTCCGGAATACCTGCACTCTGTATTTCTACGAAAACATCTGTTGGCAGCGCACAGGCAGAGGGGGCATTGTAACTCAGTAAATAAGCCCCTGAAAGCCCTGAAGGATTAAAAAAATTACCCGCAGTATTTTGCCCTGACCACGTTCCACCCAAAAACTGTTGAGGTACAATAGTATTGAGATCGACCAGACCCTGTGTTTCGCAAAAAAGTTGATCAAGAATTACAGGTTCTACAGCTTTTATGATGGTCACCTGCGTTGTGGCAGGCTGTGCACACACGTATTGGGAAGCAGGAGTGAAGGTAAGCGTATAATTGCCTTGTAGTCCTGAGGGATCAAATGCTCCATTTGAAACGTTAATTCCCGACCATTGTCCCGCCGAAAAAGCAGGATCTTGTATGTCGGATAATTGAAAAATTCCACTGATGTCACATATAGTTGATGCCCCCAATGAAATCGTTGGTTGAGGTAAAACTTCGATGGCTACATCATCGGCTAAATAACATTGCGTTGATGGGGTAAAAGTAAGGTTGAAAGTACCCGGGGTTGGAGAAGTAAATACGTTGTTACTGATGCCATTTCCAGACCAGATTCCGGGCGACGGTGGGCTCACGGTCAAATTACTGAGATTCAGTCCCTGATTCTGACACACCTCTCCATCGGAAACATTTACCTGAACATTTGGCAGAACAGTAATATCGATGGCTTTAATATTTTCACAAAATGGATTGGTGTTGGTGATTTTTGCATAAATGGTTTGAGAGCTATTTACAATGTAAGGACTGGTAATCAAAGAAGCTGCAGAAGCAGAAGCTGAAGAATGAAAACTAATGGGGAATGTGCTGGTAGTAGAAGCCAAGGTATTGAGGTCAACACTGCTTCCCGCACAGGTAGTCAGGTCATTTACAGAAAGGTTGATCAGATTGGTTTCAATAACAAAAGTTACATTGGGCTCAAAATCTACCAAAAGACAATTTGAGGAATAGTAATATATATCATCAAAGGATATGGTAATATCCTGTTCTACATTGATAAAAGAAAAGGCAGAAAATGAAAAAGTCCCGCTCCCGTTTTGATAACCAAATGGATAGGCAAAGCCATTTGTGGAAATCCATGGATTGCCGGGATAACCAGATTGAGTGCCAAAGGAAGTAAAGGCAAATCCAGGACACAAATCTGTAAACAAAGATTGCGGAAGAGTGTAAATTACTGAAACACCATTAGGCAATTCACACAATTGTTCCGGAAATTGAGAAATGACAAACTCAGACTGGTCTATTTGTTTGTGCTTGCAAAGTAAAACATTGTACAGTAAATCATAACAAGGAGGATTGCCTACAGTAGCATAAACTGTATCCCAGGTCCCGGTAATTTGAACCGGATGAGCACCCGGGTTGGTAATAGGAATGGTCGCACCAGCATCTTCCCAAAATGTAACCAGTCCTGTATTTAACAAATTAGCCAACCCGTTGCCGTTTTCATCGGTACAAACCGCAATTCCCGTATCATCGATATCATTGGCAATTGATACAATCACATTTACCGTTTTACTTACCACACAGGGTCCATTGGTATAGGTCAGAGTATAACTTGTTGAAAAACCTGGAGAAACCGTGATGGTTGGAGTAGTCTCTCCTGTACTCCAGGAAAAAGTTCCCCCTGCCGGACTCACAATCGGACTCAATGTGACCGACGATCCATTACAAATGATTTCCTCTGACACCATTTGTATAAAACAGGCATTTGCCATGTTCGACCATATAATTAATGCACCCAAAATAATATATCGGATCGAAGTTGGTAAAGACATGGCGCAGTGTTTTTGTCGTAAATAGATGTTTTTCATTCTCATATATGCAAAAAACCAATAAAAAGTTGCCCACATTCCTGTATTCTTAAACTTATATTTTTCAGATGCCCCCAGCAAGCCTTCTAAATATCTCTACCCAATTTAATTTCTTAACATTTAGCCGACCGCAGGGAGGCGCAAACATTTAGCCGACCGCAGGGAGGCGTAACCATTTAGCCGACCACCGGGAGGCGTAACCATTTAGCCGACCAAAGGGAGGCGTGAACATTTAGCCGACCACCGGGAGGCGAAACCATTTAGCCGACCGCAGGGAGGCGTAACCATTTAGCCGACCGCAGGGAGGCGCAAACATTTGAAAATTCCCCTATCTTTACCCCGAATTCTGGGGTGCCTCCTTCCCGAGGCTGAGATCATACCCATTGAACCTGGTCGGGTAATGCCGGCAAGGGAGCATTTTCTCCTCTCGTTCTCTCGGTATCAGCTTACCCCCAACTTATGTAGTCATTTAACTTCACAACAATGCGACATTGTTTATACTTATTTCTGATTTGTATTTCTTCAGCACTGCAGGCTCAAATATTGTCGGGCAGGGTAACCAATGAGAAAGGTGAAAAGCTGGAAGGAGCTGTTATCTTTATTGAAAACAGCCAATGGGCTACCATTTCAGAAAAAGGAGGGGGGTACTCGCTTGAAAATCTGACTACTGGCTCCTATACCGTTTCATGTTCTTTTTTAGGATATGAGACCCAACGAAAATCAGTGTCATTGCCAGATACCAAAACTTTGGACTTTATTATGTCAGGCAATGTCTATCAGTTGGATGCTGTTGAGATCAAATCCAATATTCATAAAATCACTCCGTTCAATGGTGGTAGGGAGGTGAAGAAGGAGGAGTTGCAAGCCATCAACCATGGCCAGGACATACCTATTCTTTTGCAATGGCAACCTTCTGTAACCACTACTTCTGATGCCGGAGCCGGTGTAGGTTACACTTCCATGAGAATCAGAGGTGTTGAACAGTCGCGCATCAACGTAACTGTCAATGATATTCCTGTAAACGATGCGGAATCACAGGGTGTGTTTTGGGTTGACTTACCCGACATAGCCTCATCAACAGAATCGGTGCGAATCCAACGGGGTGTGGGTCCCTCTACCAATGGTGCGGGTGCTTATGGGGGCACGGTATCACTCAATACTTTCGGTATCGACATCAACCCTTCGGTTGCTGCAGACCTTTCTTATGGCAGTTTTGATACGCGAAAGACAACCATTCGTTTGAACTCCGGGTTGATGAACAATCGATTCAATGTAGATGCACGGTATTCAGTTATTAAGTCAGATGGATACATAGACAGGGCAAGCGCAGATCTCAAATCGTGGTACATTGAAGGTGCAAGGGTTGGCTCCACCTCTTCTCTCCGATTAATCGCCTTTTCGGGATCAGAGGTAACTTATCAGGCGTGGAATGGGGTTCCTCAATCGGTAGCAAACGATGATGCAGCGGGCATATCAGAGCATTACCAACGAAATATTGGGAGCTTATATCAAACGCCGGAAGACTCTATCAACCTATTCACATCAGGAAGAAGATACAACCCTTTTTTGTATGAAAATCAGGTGGATGACTATACTCAGACACATCTTCAATTGCATTATGCCAAAACATTTAATCATGGATGGAGGGCAAAGGCTGCACTTCATTACACAGCCGGCAAGGGGTATTTTGAACAATTTAAACAGAATGACAAGCTAAGCAATTACAAATTATCGCCCATCGTCATGGGTAGCGACACCATCCAGCGTTCCGATGTAGTGAGAAGGAGGTGGCTTGACAATGACTTTGTTGGTGGTATTTTCAAAATTGAGAAGGATGTTTCCACACGCGGATTAATATCTCTGGGCGGAGGTTACCATAGTTATTCAGGAGCTCATTTTGGTGAATTGATATCTGTTGCAGCAGATTCCAATTATCGGTTTAACATGCCCTATTACGAGAGTAATTCGACTAAAAACGATGGAAATGTATACATCAGATGGGAACACCGGCACGCGAATGGTTGGTCGTGGAGTGCAGACGCCCAATTGAGAAGTGTAAACTACCGTTCTGAAGGCATAGACAACGATCTGAGGCCTATCAATTTTGACGTTAATTATTTGTTTTTTAATCCTAAGTTTTCACTTACTAAAAAGACAGGAGACCGTTCCGCTTTGAGTGCTTCATTTGCCGTAGCACACAGAGAACCGGACAGAAGTGATTTTACGGATCATGGCAAATTGACACTGCCAAGAGCAGAAAGATTGTATGATACAGAGCTGTCCTGGAAATTGTCAACCACAAAAACAATTTTGGAAATCAATACTTATTTTATGTCATACAAAGACCAATTGATACCCACCGGTCAACTTAATGATGTAGGTAATACATTGAGGAAAAATATTGACAATAGTTACAGGTTGGGGATTGAGATGGCAGGTCAGATTGCGTTAAACTCAAAATTTAATGCAGGTGCCAATTTGACCCTAAGCAAAAATAAAATAAACAACTTTACTGAGATTATTTATGATTATACCCAGGGAGTGGAAGAAAAAAAGATAAATCACGGTCGAACCAACATCAGTCTTTCTCCCGGTATCATTGGTGCCATTTTCATTACCTATTTACCAATTGACCAATTAAGGATAGAATGGACCAGCAAGCTCACCGGGAAACAATATCTGGACAACACCTCAAATTACGATCGAAGCATTCCTGCATACAGCACAAGCCACCTCAATGTTGTGTACAACGTCAAAGCTGGCTGGGCTAAAAAACTTACATTTAAGGCACAAATCAACAATTTGCTCAATACAAACTATTCATCTGGCGGGTACACTTATTCATATATTTATGAAAAGGTCATAACCGAAAATTTTGTTTATCCACAGGCAGGTGTTCATGGCATGATTGGAGTAAGCATTCAGTTATAGAGCCCAAATCTGACATATTGACATTTAATTAAAAAGCCAAATTTAATTTCGCAGGTAATATTTATTTATTTTTTTTCATTCAAATGACTTAAATTGCAACATATATAATTATATTTGTTTTCTAATATCTTGCAAATGGAAGGTTACTTTATGGCTCAGGTCATGTGGTTTGGAGGTACTTTTGCTCCTATTAATTGGTTTGACTGCAACGGCTCTTCTCTATCAATCGAAGACTACACCGCACTATATTCTCTTATTGGTACCACCTATGGAGGGGATGGACAATTCACATTTAATGTGCCGGATTTTAGGGGCCGAATACCTGTTGGAGTGGGTCAAGGTCCCGGCTTATCTCCCGTTGTTTTAGGAGAAATGGCTGGGTCAGAAAATCGCACCCTTACGGTAGCCAATATGCCAATGCACAACCATGGCATTCAGACAGCTCAGGTCAATGCAGCCAATGGAACAGCCAATTCAAACAACCCTGCCGGCAATGTTTTTGCTGCTACAACTACTGAATTTTATCACAATCCCACCGGTGCCACTGGTAAATTAAAAACCGTCACAGCCACTGTGAGCAATACAGGACAGGGACAATCATTTCCAACTACCATGCCATCTATGGGCCTCAGGGTTGTAATTTGTGTGTTCGGAATTTATCCTATAAGAAATTAAAAAGTATTATCATGAATCCAGCAATGGCATCAATTGTTATGTTTGCGGCTGACTTTGCCCCAAAAAATTGGGCGCTTTGCCAAGGCCAAATTTTAGCAATAGCACAAAATCAAGCTCTATTTTCATTATTAGGGACTACTTATGGCGGTAATGGAATAACTACTTTTGCACTGCCGGATCTTAGGGGTCGCACCCCTATTGGTGTTGGAATTGGAGCAGGAATTTCAAGTATTAATTTGGGAGAGGTTTCCGGTTTTAACCAAATTACACTTACCAATTCAAATCTACCCCAACACAATCACACAGGCACAATTAATGTAGGAGCAAATTCGCAAAATGCCAATACTGAAGAACCCGACGGTGCCAACCCGGCAGTAGGCCAAACTGTCTATGCACCCAATTCGGGAAGTTTAGGGGCATTGGGTGGATTGACTGTAACCGTTGCCAACAACGGTTCATCCACACCAACTGATATAAGACAGCCGTACATTGGTATCCACTTCATTATTTGCTTATTTGGAATATACCCAAGTCGCCCATAATCTCTACAATTTAAATTCATGGAAGGAACATTAGGACAAATATTACTTTTTGGTGGAAATTTTGCACCAACGGCTTGGGCTTTATGTCAGGGTCAATTAATAAGTATTGCATCCAACTCTGCATTATTCGCCATAATCGGAGTGAATTTTGGAGGAAACGGCTCTACAACCTTTGGCTTGCCCAATATGCAGGGGCGGGTTGCTGTGGGCATTGGCAATGGGCCCGGGATTTCTCCTGTAGTAATTGGTCAAGCCTGGGGTAATAATAATTACACACTCACTAACAACAATCTGCCTCCTCATTCGCACACCATTACAGCTTCATTATCAGTTTATCCTGATTCTCCGAATGCTGACAATGCAGTGGGAAATGTGGCTGCCGTAAATGACAACCCGGCATTCAGTACCCTTGCATCCAATGCAAATATGGCGCCAGGCAATCTTGTGTTGCAAGCCAATGGCAATAATGCCCCTTTCTCTTTGATGAAACCCTATCTCGGTTTAAATTTTTTAATTTGCACACAGGGAGTATTTCCTATAAGGCCTTAAATTAATTTTGTAAACTTCTAATATGATCCATCGGAGGAAATTCATAGCCCTATCGACTACCGGAACTTTATTGATCTCAAGCGGTGCTCTATCAGCATCCTCCTTTTTGAGTGAACAGAAACAACTTAACTTTAAGACACTCTACAAGCACCCCATCAAATTGGCTGTTGCTGGTAATTTTGACAAAGCCAAACATTTAGTTAACCAATGCAATTTACATGAACATCAAATTGAAATTGTTGCCACTATCGGTAGTCATGCAAATTCCATATTTGGTGCCAAACATTTCGATTCAGTCTCTTCATTTATAAATTCAGGAATCCACGCCGATGTAGCCTTGCTGTTGGGGCAAAAGTTTGATGAAGATATATCCGCAAATTTGCTCAATCATTCTTGTGAACTATGGATGGATAGGCCAGCCACCCTCAGTATTGAAAAGCAGGATATGCTGGATAAAGTATCAAACCAAAATGGTAAAAAACTTTGGTTTGTGTACCTTCATGAAGACAAATTGAATTTTTCAGAAAATTGCATCAGGCCTGTTTAATTATTTGTCCATTCCAAGATAGTTTGTTTTCTTTTGCTGCATTCTTTTAAAGAAGATATTACCACCATTCTCAACCCTTTATCGAGTCAGCTGGATTTGAGAAATGCCTGTTATTCCATCATGCATCGCTTTGAATCGATATCATCTGTTGAAGAACAAAGATTTACTGGCGTAGATGACTTATATGAAAACAATGGAAAAGCCATCTGTGCCCTTGATGCAGCACATTGTCTTTCGGACTATACAAGAACCGTACGATTTATGAACGGGCTATGTCGGGCCATAGGTGATAAATTAAAAGAAGGTCAGGAAGGTAAGCTACATATCTGTTATGCCGGTACAGGACCTTACGCTGCTTTAATGTTGCCATCGCTATTTTTGTTTTCACCACAAGAGATTGAATTCACTTTGATGGAAATCCACCCCGATACCTATCCTCTGTTACTCAACACCATTGAGAAATTATCTCTTTCTCCTTGGATCAGACAAGTGCTTAAAACCGATGCTACAAAATATCAGTTTAATGAGGAAGAAAAGCCGGATATCATCATTTCTGAAACCATGCAGCTGGCACTGCGCAAGGAGATGCAGGTGCCAATCACACTAAATCTATATCCGCAGTTAAAACAAGGCGGCCTGTTTATTCCGAATAGTATTGAGGTAAACATTTCAAGATTAACAAAAGATCGAAACATTGACCCGGCATTTAATAAACCTTTGATAAAATTTGAACCGGGCAGTAATGACTGGGATAAAGGCATTTTTACTCCTTCTTCAATTAGCATAGATCCTGTAACAATCCAATTTGGTGTATACTACTATACAACCATAGTAAATATTTATAAGGACCTCAGTCTAAATTATAATGAATCAAGCCTCACAGTTCCCTTAGAAGTAAAATCATTGAAGCAATACAAAGAAATGGGCAAATCCCTATTCCTTTTTCAATATCAGATCTCAGACGAACCAGGCATATTTTGTACCATAGCCGAAACTTAAATAATTGACCACATTTTGATCAGATTACTGTAAACCTGCAACAAGCCCAAGGCCTCCTCTGAATGGGGATCAATCAAAGAAATTTTTCTTTCAATTTTTTTAATTTCAGCCACTATTGCCCTACGACCCGGATCGGGAATCAAGGATTGAATCCAGCTTACCATGGCCAGCCTTTCCCCTCTCTTTACTTCGTTGACCCTGTGCACAATAGAAGCAGGATAAAATACAGCACCTCCCTTGTCGAGCTTAATGGCTACTTCTCCATCATCTGTCAACAAGACCAGTTCACCGCCATCATAGTCATCTGCATTTGATAAAAACAGGGTCATGGCCATATCTGTTCTTATGAGCCCCACTTGTGCATCGGCCATTACAGGCGAGTCCACATGGCTGCCGTAATACATTCCCAAGATATATTTACTGATAATGGGTGGATATACTTTTAAAGGGAATATTGTTTCTTGGATCAATAGATTAGAAGTAAGTGCCTGGATCAAAACACCTTCAATTGTTTGTTTGGCGTAACCGTTAACTGGGTTTAGTTGTAGATTGTGCTTCGCTTCAATGGCCCGCTCTGAAGCAGTAGATCGGCCATCTTGAAATTCCAGTTGACCAATTATTTCTACCAGCCTGTTTACTTGCTCATCATTTAAAAATGATTCTACTTTTAAGAGGTTTTCTACTTTCATTTATCCTTTTTTACACCGTATACCTACCCTATTTTCAAATTGTATTATGTCGCGGTCTTTTAAAGGTTCATTAGGCAAACAAATAAAATTTTCCAAAACATCTGCATGCGCCTCTGTGATGCCATCAAAAGAAGCAATTTTGTTGTTGGAACAATAAAGTGTCTTTAATTTAATTAAATCCTTAAATGGCAACAAGGATGTGACTTCATTGACCTGGAAATACATTTCCTTCAGGTTTTTCAATGCAGCCACGTGAGAGATATCCGTTAATTTGTTTTCAAAAACGAAAAGTGATTCCAGATTTTGCAAATTCTCTATACCCGATAAATTGGTAATATTGTGGTCGATGACTACCAAAATCTTTAACGAGGTCAAAGCAGAAACTCCTGATAGGTCATCCAATTCAATTTGTAAATTGGGGTACATTGCCC
Source organism: uncultured Bacteroidota bacterium (assembly GCA_937870795.1). Lineage (GTDB taxonomy): Bacteria > Bacteroidota > Bacteroidia > Chitinophagales > Saprospiraceae > JADKBO01. Next base: position 12,561 of record CALMWS010000227.1, read on the forward strand.
TGGGACCGGCAAATCGCATTACCTGGACATTACAAATCAAGTTTAATACGTCATCACCAGGAATATCTTTTGAATAGGCCTGACTATATACAGCATTAAAGGCCATTTTCCATTGATCCGATAAGGTAGACCACCAATTTTTATAGATTTCAAGCGCTTCAGGAGTTAATGGCGGAAGGATTAATTGCTCGTTCATAGTTGGTAAATAATACTTATAAAATAAAATCACCGAACACGTGACGTGCCCGGTGATTTTTCATTCATCGAAGATATGTTTTTAATCCAAGATCACAAACGACTTAGTAGCAGTTTTTTCACCGGCAATAACAGTGTAGTAATAAATGCCTGTACCAGGAAGTTCGTTTTTGGCAATTTCAAAGTGATTCAACCCTTTTTTGCCATCGATGTCTTTTTTGTAAACTACCCTTCCTGAAATGTCGCTGATCTGAATTTTTACCTGCTCTTGTGCCGGCAATAGAATTCCAATTCGCGTAGAGGATCTAAACGGATTGGGCTCATTTTGCAACAATGCGAAGTCCGCTTCCGAATCGGCAGAAACAGCATTTAAGCTGATTTTATAAGTAGACTGTTTGGCGTCATATCCTTCTGCTGTGGTAATCCAGGATCCCAGCTCTATCATTTCACCAATGGAACCGCTGCTATTCGCTTTGACTACTAAGTTGAATAATATCTCATTTCCAAAACCGGCAATTGCATCAGGAGTCGACCAGCTGAAAGTAAGTAAGCCATCCTTATGCATACCTATATTCAATTCATTCACCTCCATTTTACCGGAAAGCATATTTACAAATTCCAGATTTTTTAGCTTCATCGTAAACTGAATTCCCGACAAGTCATTCAAATCTGAAATCCTAAATGGAATCACAACAAGTTCACCAGGCACAACTTTTGTATTGTCCGTTAGCAAAGAAATGGTTTCATTTGAACGCGATTCTGCAATGATTCCTGATGCACTGGCATCCTGGGTCACATCTCCTACCTTCACGCCCATCAAATGCTGTCCCATCATGTCGTGGTCTACTGCATTGATCACAATCTCTTCATCCAGTGGCCATG
>CALMWS010000228.1 GCA_937870795.1 uncultured Bacteroidota bacterium
CCCACCCCTGCAGCTGCCAGTCCTATCGATGTATTGTTGTTGGTCCATTGATATACGCTGCCTTGAGGGCTGCCACTGAAGGTAACCGGTATGGTTAAACTATCGGCACACAGTACCTGATCTGCAACATCATTTACTACCGGAACTTCTACCACAGTTATCTGCTGACTTACGCTTTGAATACAGCCCGGATCGTTCGGCCCAAACGCTTTTGGTTCTCCACCATCCACCACATAATTTATGGTATAGATACCCGGACCAGCTCCCGGATCAAATGTGGTCGCTGGCACGCCATTTATGGTAAAACCCTGACTGATCAACTGGTTGTCACCCGGATTTCCAGTCAACGTAAAGGATGGTTCTGAAGCACAAAATGGTCCTGCCGGCGATAAAATTACCGGATTGGGGTAGGCACAAACATTGCCCACACTTAATGTGATGATTCCATTGCTCGCAGAAAGGGTATAACCCAGCGCATCGACGTGACGGGCGTTGAGCAGATAAATTCCACTGCCCGCAGGTGTTTCTACGAATGTGGTATTATTTGCAAGCGGGGTGGGTGCTGCGGGTGGGGCAGGGCTTAAAGTACTGTATAATCCATTGGAAGCAGTCACTGTCCAGGTTTGACCTGCCGGGGCGCTGATTTGTATGGTTTCTGAAAATTGTCCATTGCTCAATGTGGTCGCATTATTCAAACAAACACATGGATCTATGATGTCGATGGTACAATTAGTTGTTTCTATTTCTGTACTGCCGGCCATTTCAGATATACAGTCGGTGGTGGCATTGATTGCCGTAACGGTGTACACCCCTATGCCGGTTTGATTGCCAAAACTAAGAGGTGATCCGGTTCCGGCAATGGGAGAACCTATTGGATTCCCATTCAGTTTCAATTGATAATTGATTCCATTTTGAGAGTTACTCAATCCAACAGGCAACCCAATGTTGTCGCCGTTACAATAGATGCCACCACCGATAACATCGTAAATTACAGGTAATGGGTTAACGGTGATGGTAAAATTTATGGGCGCTCCGGTACAGGTGAGGCCGGCATTTGTATAACTTCCATTTACAAAAACATTCGCCACCTTGGGCGCCAGTGTATTATTCATGGCTACAAACTGGGGTAAGTCGCCATTGCCCGCGGCAGCCAAACCAATGCTGGTGTTGTTGTTAGTCCAATTATACACGGTACCCGTTACATTGCTGCCAAACAAAACGGGTCCTGCATCATCGCCGGCACAAACCTCAATAGCCGACACTGCGGTTAAAATCGGTAAAGGATTTACGGTGATGGTAAACGTCTGTGATGCTCCTGTGCATATAAGACCGCCATTGTTTACAGCGGGTGTAACGGTGATGTTTGCCAAAATGGGGTTCGCCGTGTTATTAGTGGCTATAGTAAATGGAATATCTCCGGTGCCCATTGCAGATAGTCCAATGGCTGGGTTATCATTGATCCAGTTGTATGTGGTAACCGGTATGTTTCCGCTGAAGACAATTGGGGAAATGTCTCCATTCGCACACACAACTACATTGGAAATTGGATTCACGGTGGGTGAAGGATGCACTGTTATTTCAAAGGATGTTGCGCTGCCAATACAGCTGACGCCCTGATTGGTGAATGAAGGATAAACCATTATTGTAGCACCTTCATCAGCAGTGGTGGCATTGCCGGCCACAAAGGACGGAAGGTTGCCCATGCCGGTAGCGCCTAACCCTATATCGGTGTTGTCATTGGTCCAGGTAAATACCGTATTCCCTACCGTGCCAGAAATTGCAGTAGCCTCTACCAGGTCTCCTGCACAAAAGCTGGTGTCGGCAAGGACATCGACATTGGGAATAGGGTTAACGGTAATGGTAAATGATTTAGGTTCGCCGACACACACCACCCCCAAACTATCTCGATAAGGCGTAACAGTTAGGGTTGCCGTCACCGGAGCGTTTCCCGTGTTGCTGACAGTGAATGAAGGAATATCTCCTGTACCGTAAGCACCCAGGCCAATGGAACTATTGTTGTTGGTCCATGCATAGGTTGCGAAAGGACTTGAGCCGGAAAAATTAATTTCCCCGGTATTGCTATTGTGACAAATGACAATGTCTGACGGCTGTATGACCGATGGACTAGGTATTACTTCCACATATAAATAGGAGACGTTGCTGCAATCATTGTTTGCTTCTATCGTACACGAATACCATCCACTTTCTGCCGGTGTAACTGGTGTTCTTACCGGATTTTGCGAAGATGAAGTCCATGCTCCGGGGCCGCTCCAATTCCAGCTTACCGCCTGACCTCCATTTTCAAACAGTTCAATGGAGCCACCCAACGCACAAACCGGATTATTGGAACTAAGCCCAATGACGGGCGCAGGAGACGGAAGGTAGGTGCCGTTCACACCATTGTTCATGGTACTGGAACATCCGCCTTCAC
>CALMWS010000229.1 GCA_937870795.1 uncultured Bacteroidota bacterium
TTTTGAGCAAATTTGTAGTTTCTGCGCGTAAATACAGGCCGGTACGTTTCGAAGACGTCATCGGGCAGAACCATATTGCCAGAACCCTGCAAAATGCGATCCAGACAGACCAGTTGGCCCATGCCTTTTTGTTTTGTGGTCCACGAGGTGTAGGTAAGACCACTTGTGCCAGGATCCTGGCCAAGGTAATCAACTGCGAAAATCCGGTCAACAAGGTAGAGCCCTGCAACGAGTGTTCATCGTGTAAGTCGTTCAATGAAAACGCTTCCTTTAACATTTTTGAGCTGGATGCGGCTTCCAACAACAGCGTGGAGCACATTCGTACGCTTATTGAACAGGTACGGTACCAGCCCCAGCACGGCAGCCACAAGGTGTTTATCATCGACGAGGTACACATGTTGTCTACCCAGGCCTTCAATGCTTTTTTGAAGACCCTGGAAGAACCCCCTCCCTATGCCATCTTTATCCTGGCTACCACGGAGAAACACAAGATCATTCCCACCATCTTATCGCGTTGTCAGATCTTTGATTTTAAGCGCATCCAGCCTTCAGACATTGTGCTGCAGTTGGAAAAAATTTGTAAGGAAGAACACCGCGAAGCTGAGCCTGAAGCGCTTCATCAAATCGCTGTGAAGGCCGACGGGGGGATGCGGGATGCCCTTTCCATTTTCGACAAAGTAGCGGGGGCTTCTGGCGAAAAGATTACTTACAAAGACGTGATTTCCAATCTGAATATCCTCGACTACGAGTATTACTTCAGAATGGTGGATGCCTTTATAAAATGCGATCTTCCATCGGTGCTCAACATCCTCGATGAGGTGGTGCGCAATGGATTTGATACAGAGAGTTTTGTTCAGGGTCTGGCCGAACACTTCCGCGAGCTCCTCGTTGCCAAAGATGTTAATACCATTGGGCTAATGGAATGCAGTGAGGCTGTAAGGCAGCGTTATTTCAACCAGGCTTCTTTGGCTGAGGAGGGCTTTGTGCTCACTGCGTTGCAGATCCTCAACACGTGTGATCTTACCCTGGGCAGGGCTGCCAACAAACGACTTCACACCGAGATATCGCTGAGCAAAATCTGTTACGCCAAACAAGCCTATGCAGCAGATTTTTTTGCAGGTCAAAGCGATGCCATTAAAAAAAAAATGATGTAGGGCAGGTTGCCGACATCCAAAGTCCGCCTTCTTCACCCGTTTTTACTGAATCATCCGCTGTTGCCCCACCCACGGCCAAGCCAGAGGTAAATGTCAAGTTGCCTGATGTTGGATCCGAGCCTCCCAGCCAGTTGGTAAATACGCCGGGGCTCTCGAGTGCTGATAAAATCAGAGAAGCCATTCGCAAAGAGCAGGCGAGTAAAAAAGCAGCTGAACAAAACATTACTGAAGACGCCATTGCCGCTACTTTTAAAGCGTATGCCGAGCGACATTCGTCCAAAAGCACGCGTACAGCCTTGATGAATACGCTGATTAAACTTGAAGGCAAAATCATCCATGTAGCTGTTCCTACTTTGTTCATCAAAGAACAGGTTTTGCACGAGACAGATCTTATTGCAGAGATCAGAAGCATATTTCATGCCGAAGACCTGGTGTTACAAGTTGATGTTAAAAAGGAACTTTTTCCTGAATATGAAGAGCTGGCAGCCATCAAGACCAAGCTAACTTCAAGGGAGATATATCAAAAAATGGTGACCAAGAACCCGGTGCTCAAAGATTTGGTGGTGACACTGGGGCTCAAACCAGAAGGAGAATAGACACAAATATTTTCTAATTATATGTGTAAATCAATGGTCCGCATCAACTTGTGTTTTATTGGGTTGACCACCTAAATTCGACGGGTCTGCCAAATTTTTTGTATTTTTGCAGCGTCTAACCAAATTTAATTTACTTTTTTAATCATTTTCAGATGGCAAGAGTTGACCTGGTAATGCCCAAGATGGGTGAAAGCATCATAGAAGCCACCATCCTTAAATGGAATAAGAAAGTGGGCGAAAAAATTGGTCAGGATGAGACCCTGCTGGAGGTCGCAACGGATAAGGTAGATTCTGAAGTACCTTCCCATGTAGATGGGGTAGTAGCTGAAATACTATTCCCTGAATCTGCTGTAGTAGCGGTAGGAAAGGTTATTGCTATTATTGAAACAGAGGGTGAGGTCAGTGCTGAAAGTCAAGTGGCAAGTGCAGTAAGTGCTCCAACTGCCGAAGCGCAGGAAAGTGTACCTTTTATTGAAAAAGTAACGACGCCGGCTGAGACTACACCAACAATTACTGCTAAATCAGGCGACCGTTTTTATTCACCGCTCGTGCGCAACATTGCCAAAGAAGAACACATCACTCAAGCTGAACTTGATCACATAACTGGATCCGGAGCAGAGGGCAGGGTTACCAAAAAAGACATACTGCAGTATGTGGATCAGCGCAAACAGGGTGTCCCGGCTGTTCAACCAGTTCAGACACCAAGCAGTCCAGTGCCGTCTGTGCCCACATTCAGCAGCGGGGCTACAGAAATCATTGAGATGGATCGCATGCGCAAGTTGATTGCTGACCACATGGTGATGTCAAAACAAACTTCTCCGCACGTGACTTCTTTTGTGGAAGCCGATGTAACCAACATGGTAAAATGGAGGGAAAAAAACAAGGATGCATTTGCCAAAAAATATGGCGAAAAAATAACGTTTACGCCGATCTTCATCGAAGCCGTAGTAAAAGCCATCAAGGACTTTCCATTGGTCAATGTGTCGGTTGAGGGTACAAAGATCATTGTAAAAAAATCCATCAATATTGGCATGGCCGCGGCACTGCCCACCGGCAATCTGATTGTGCCTGTGATTAAAAATGCCGATTTTCTCAACCTGGCGGGCCTCACCAAATCGGTGAACGACCTAGCTGGCAGGGCCAGACAAAACAAACTCAAGCCGGAAGAAATCCAGGATGGCACCTTTACCCTGACCAATGTAGGTACTTTTGGCAACCTTATGGGCACACCGATCATCAACCAACCCCAGGCGGCCATTCTGGCAACAGGGGCCATTGTTAAAAAACCTGCTGTACTTGAAACCGAACAAGGTGATGTGATTGCCATTCGACACATGATGTTTTTGTCTTTGTCGTACGACCACCGCATCGTAGATGGTTCACTGGGAGGCGCCTTCCTAAAACGCATCTCTGATTATCTGGAGGCCTTTAACGGAGAAAATTTTTGATGAATCGTTTTTTACATATCGTTTTCATTGCACTGTTTACGGCTCTGGGTTCCGGCCTGATGGCTCAGAAAGTATTGAAAAAACAGGCATTAGCATTGTTTCAAAGAGATAATTATCAGGAAGCTGCCAAGGCTCTCGATGTTTACGAACAATTAAAAGAAGACGGTGAAGCACTGTATATGCGAGCGGTTTGTGCCTACCATCTCAATCAGGCTCAGCAATGTATTGATCTAATGCAGCTGGCATATAAAATGGGCAGCGATAAAAAAGACATTTACCTTTATGTAGCCAGGTCGTATCAAGCCCTTGGCAATTATACTGAGGCTGCCGTGTATTTCAAAAATCAATTGAAAAATTACGGAGATAAACGTGGTGCAGAAGTGGAGGCCATCATAACCGAAATCAAGCGGTGTGAATATGGGCCAAAACTCATTCATCTCCCTCAATTGGCTTATGTAGACAACCTCGGTAGTGCGGCCAATTCGGTGTATGATGAAATCAATCCGATCCAAAGTCCCAACTATCAAAACAAATATTATTTTTCCTCCAACCGGGAGCAATCTTATGGTGGGCCGAGAGGAAAAAACGGCGAAAGCGACCATCTCAGCAACCACTATTATTATGATTTGTATGCTGTTGAATTGGCTGGTGGCAACTACACACCCATCCAGGCTTTTGGTCCGGTGCAAAATACCACTCAAAATGAGATCATTCAGGATTTCAACAGCGATGGGTCTGTAATGTATTACCTGCGTTATGCCGGAAATAGCATTAAGGCAGTAACCGATACTTTCAAAGAAGGAGATACAGAAGTGATTTCTGTTGGCACGCTTCAATCACCTTTTGATCCTTCATTGGGTGATGTAGATTTAAAAGTATTCAACGACAGTACACTGTTGTTTGCCAGCAATCGATTGGGAGGCTACGGTGGTTACGATATTTTTGTATGCAAAAAAAAACAGGGACAATGGCAGTCGCCTGTCAATCTTGGACCGGGTGTAAACTCGGCTTACAATGAAAAATGCCCCTACCTTACAAAGGGTGGTAATGTGCTGTTTTTTTCTTCGGATTATATCCAGGGTCTAGGAGGATATGATCTCTTCGCCAGCAAATATGAAGTGGGCAGCCGCGCATGGGGACCCCGCGTTCAGCTTGGCTTGCCTATCAATAGCAGCCGCGATGATATTGACCCACAAGTTTCCAATGACGGCAATCAATTGTTGTTTGCCAGCAACCGATTGGAAAGTATCGGGGGTTATGATGTGTATGTTGCTTATTTTAAAGAACAAATAACGGATCAATTTGCCTATACCGAGGACTTGCCTATGTTCCAGATTGATGCTCCGCCGGGTGAAGAAGTATTGCCTGCAACGGCTGTAAGTTCTGGCCAGTCGGGTCCACTTAAGAGTTTTGCCATTGCTCCATTGTACTATACCAATGATGAGGATGTGCTTTCTCCCAACAATCAGGTAATGCTCAAAACGGTTAAGAACATCCTGGAGAGTTATCCTGAAACCAGTTTAAAACTGATAGGCCACAGTGCGGTAGAAAAACAAAAAGAAACCGCCCTGTTTTTTACCATAAAAAGGCTGGAACGAATAGCTGCCAGTCTTACCGCTTCCGGCATTGATGCTTCAAGAATAACCTTATGTTCTTATGGTTCTTCTTTTCCAATGGTGGTCAATGATTCGAGGTACAATACAAGGGTTGAATTGTTGATTGAGGGTGCCAATCCGTTGAGTACTGAAATCATTGAGGACATGCCGGTGCTCAATGCGGATGTGCAGCACCCTGGTTTTGGCAATTACCTGATGGGCAGGAAAAACCTCGTTTACAAAGTAAAGTTTACTACAGGGCGACAAATGGTAAGCAGTGATGCCTTGCTGGAGTTTCCAGTGATTTCGGTAACCAGAAATGCCCAGGGAGAATATGAATATTACTGCGGCTACGAGCAAATGTACAGTGAAGCACTATTGCTCAGACAAAAGTTGCAGAGCAAGGGATATGCCGGCGCCAAAGTATATGCCTTTGAGGGACACCAGCTGCTCTCGCCCTCCGATGCAGAAAGGTTAAAAACCCTGTATCCCGATTTACAGAAATACATCTCTTTAGAAAAATAACAACATTGAAAAGTTTTGATGCCCTTTTGGGTTATTTTCCTGAAATCACCCTGCCGGTAACCCTTACCGACGAATCGGTAGATATCATCAATGCCAGCAACGACCCTTTGCCGGTAGGCCTTACCACGGAATTTATTCAAACGTGGGAAGGAGGCGAGGAAGCGGATGAATTCACAGAATACATGCCTTGTTTTCGATTCAAACCGCACAAAGACATCACGGCGATGGTTTATTGGAAAGCAAGCCTGATGCGATACGAATTTATCATGGTTACATTAAATGACAAACACGAAGTCATCTCGAAAAAGACCATATGTGGCACCCTTGTAGAAGGTGATTTGATCAAAAAATCAGTTGCCCGCATTGATGAAGAGTTTATCATTCATATAGCTGCCGGTGCACACCATGCCGATTCTGAATTTTCAGCCCAGCACAGCCAGCCCTTTGCCATGGAAATTATGGCCAATGGCGAGATTGCTTTTATGGCGGGCGACGATTAAACGGGTTACATCAGGTTTTTAAAACGTGGTCGTTTTGGTGCTACATTGCCGTATTTTTCCAACTTCATTTTCTCATAATCTGAGAAGTTTCCTTCAAAATAAACGACCTGTCCTTCGTCTTCAAAGGCTATGATGTGGGTTGCCAGGCGGTCGATGAACCAACGATCGTGAGAGATCACCAGTACGCAGCCTGCAAAGTTTTCTATGGCTTCTTCCAATGCCCTCAGTGTATTGACATCGATGTCGTTGGTAGGTTCGTCGAGCAGCAGCACGTTGCCCCCTTCTTTGAGGGTAATGGCCAGATGCAGTCTGTTTCTTTCACCACCAGACAGCACACCAACCTTTTTTTGCTGGTCGGATCCACCCAGGTTGAATTTTGACAGATAGGCTCTGACATTGACTTCGTTGTTGCCCACTTTGATGAGTTCGTTGCCGTCTCCGGTCACTTCAAAGACGGTTTTTTCAGGCAGCAGATCTTCATGACTTTGGTCAACATAGCTGAGTTTGACTGTATCCCCGATTACGATTTGGCCGTTGTCGGGCTGTTCCTTGCCCATGATCATTTTAAACAGGGTAGATTTACCCATACCGTTGGGTCCAATGATGCCTACCACAGCATTCTTTGGGATATTGGCTGAAAAATTTTCTATCAGAACGCGGTTGCCAAAAGCTTTGGATACTCCCTGGATGTCGATAACCACATCTCCGAGCCTGGGGCCGGGAGGGATAAACAATTCCAGTTTAGCTTCTTTTTCTTTGCTTTCTTCATTTTGTAGCTTGTCATAGGCATTCAACCTAGCCTTTCCTTTCGCTTGTCGGGCCTTGGCTCCCATGCGTATCCATTCCAATTCCCGTTCGAGGGTTTTGCGACGCTTGGACTCGGTTTTTTCTTCCATTTCCAAACGTTTGGCTTTTTGTTCCAACCAACTGGAGTAATTGCCTTGCCATGGAATGCCTTCTCCGCGGTCTAGTTCGAGGATCCATCCCGCTACATTGTCGAGGAAGTAACGGTCGTGGGTTACAGCAATCACCGTACCAGGGAAGTTTTGCAGGTATTGTTCCAGCCAGTGGACGCTCTCAGCGTCAAGGTGGTTGGTTGGTTCATCGAGCAGCAGGATATCGGGTTGACTCAGCAGCAGCCGGCACAGGGCCACCCTTCTGCGTTCACCACCAGACAAGACATTGACGGGAGTATCACCCAACGGGCATCTGAGGGATTCCATGGCGGTTTCCAATCTGTAATCCAATTCCCAGGCATTGTAATGATCCATCTTTTCCATCAATTCGCCCTGGACTTCAATGGCTTTCATCATCTCATCATCGTCCATGGGTTCTGCCAGCTTCATGTTGATTTCATCATAGGCTTTGACGATGTCGACGATGTGCTGGACGCCTTCTTCAACGATTTGTCTTACCGTTTTGGATTCATCAAGTTGTGGTTCCTGTTGCAGATAGCCTATCTTATAATCTTTATCGAAAGTGACCTTGCCCTCATAGTTGGTATCTACACCGGCGATTATCTTGAGTAGGCTTGATTTACCGGAACCATTGAGGCCCAGCACCCCAATTTTTGCCCCATAAAAGAAGGACAGCCATATATTTTTGAGTACTTGTTTTTGCGGTGGAAAGGTCTTACTGACTCCTTCCATGGCAAAGATGATTTTATTATCAGCCATAACTTTTGTTTGAGGTGCAAAGGTAAGGTTTTCAAGTGTTCGAAATGTTCGAAATGCTCAAAATGTTTGAAATGCCAAAGCGAATAAAAACGTAGTTTTTGTTTTGTTGTTGGAGTGTTCAAATTATTAAAGTCAGGTTAAAATTATAGATCAGTCTTGACAGGGTGGGATTTAACCAACAAATTTGTGTGAAATCGAATGTTATGAGTGTTATCGTAATGAAGACCTACGACTTTGGTCTGAAGATAATTGAATTTTGCCATATCCTGGAAAAGGAACAGCGATATGTTGTGAATTTTCAACTTTACAAAGCGGGTACTTCTATTGGAGCGAATGTAAGAGAAGCTCAAAGTCCACATTCAAGGTCCGATTTTGTTGCAAAGATGATTGTTGCTATGAAAGAAGCGGATGAAACAGAACATTGGCTGCTTTTATGTCGCGACAGTCCTCATTTACCAGATCCCGGCAACTTGATTGATGAACTATCAGAAATAAAAAAGATCATTGGAAAAATAATACTAACCTCAAAAAAGAATGCCGGGGTTATGGGCAAGTAGGATATTAAAAAATCCGGCACATAAAGCTGTATGTCTATCATTTTAAAATCTGATTGGTCCAATAGCTAAACAAATAAAGCATGCATTTTTTGATTTCGAACATTGAATGACAAATTTTGAGGGTACTCAAAAGTTGTCATTCAACATTTAGCCCCCTGGAACGGGGGCGAACCATTTCGAACATTCTTTAGCGAAGCCAGGACTCGGGATTGAGTTTGGTTTTGTCTTTCCAGAGTTCGAAGTGGAGTTCGGCGTCGCCATTTTCGTCGGTGGAGATTTTGCCGATGGCTTGCTGGCCGCTGAGTTTACTACCTTGTTTTACATAGACTTCGCTGAGGTTGGAGTAAACGGAGTAGTAGTTGCCGTGGCGTACGATGACCATGTGGTTGTAACCGGGCACTTTGGTGACACCTACTACCTCACCATTGAAGACACATTTAACGTCTTTGCTGCCTTTGCCGGTGATATCGATACCATTGTTTTCGATGGTAACTCCTTTGATGGTAGGGTGGGGCTGTACTCCAAAGCCGGAGGAAATGAAGCCGGAAGATATAGGCCAGGGCAGTTTGTTTTTATTTTGACTAAACTCGGCTGCCAGTTTGATGGATGCGTCGTCGAGTTTGTTTTCTTTTTTTTCTGTTTTACCTGAACCGGAAGCTGTAGAAGAGCTGGCCGATGCTTTTTCGCGGGCGAGACGGAGTTGCTCATTGATTACCCGTTCGATGGCGGCATTGAGTTTTTCGCGTTCACTTTTCTTCTTTTCCAAGTCCTTTTTGAGGGTTGACTCTTTGGAAGAAATTTCTTTGAGCATTTTGTCTTTAGCCTCTTTTTCCTTTTCAAGGGTGGTGGCTTGCTGTTTTTCCTGTTCGAGCAACTTTCCTTTTTCTTCCTTTATTTTGGTGATTTCAACGGTGTTTTTTTCGATTTCTTCTCTGAGCTTGTTGATTTCTGTCTGTTTTTTTGCGTTAAAAGCCTCAAATTGGGACATATAACGCCATCTGAGTAAAAATGTATTGAGATTGGCAGATGAGAGCAGGTACGACCATTTGTTGTTGCTAAGTTGACGCAAATAAGTGTAGCGTTGCATTTGAAGGTACTGATCGTTGAGTCGGGTCAGATTTTTACTAAGGGAGTCAATCTTTTGGTTGTTGTCGATGATTTTTTGGTCGGATGCAGAAATTTCTCCGGAAATGGTGGAGATCAGTTTTTTACGATTATCGACCTGAACACTGATGGCTTTGAGATCTTTGAGTGTTGTTTGTTTGGTTTTGGTGGTAGACTCGAGGTATTTTTTGGTCTTTTCGATGTCCTGGATGAGTTTCTTGCGCTCTTTTTCCAATTGTTCTTTGGACTGAGCATGGCAAATTGCAGGCACAATCAAAAGTAGAACAAGACCTAATACATATCTCATATTCGCAATCTATCGTAATGCGAAGGTATGCTAAAATTGGTAGTTTTGGGAACGTTGATCTCGATCTCTTCAATTTTGATGTCGAGTACACTCACTTCGTGGGCTGATTCGTGAAAGGTATATTTTCGATTGTAGGGCAAGCTGGGCAGGTTTTTGGTTTTTTTGTAATTGCCCAGAACTACTTCGATTTTCCTGCCCTTTGGGTCAGTGATGTCAACGGTGTTGAGTTCCATGGTCCAGGCGTCAAAGCCATATAAAATGCTGAGTTCCGCCATTTGGGAAGAAAGCAGGCATTTGTCACCGCTTTGCACAAAGTAGGTACTATCAGTTTTTTGTGGTAAAAACATATTCCCAGCCAGCAAATGCTGTACATCTTCGAAGTTGAGGTCGATGCCAAAAGTACGGATCAGTGACCGGTTGGCTTCAGCGTGATAGTATTTTTCAATGCGATTCACAAGGTAAAAAGAATCTTTATTGATGATAGAACGGAAGCCTTCGATCGAAAATTTTTTGCCCGTCATCCATACGAGGCTGTCTTTTCTAATGCGCAATTGAAGGGCTCCACTTCCTGACAAAGCGGTGCTTTCAAAATGGGCGTCGGCTTTGGCGGTAAACCAGGTGAAATCGATGTTGTGCTTCATCAAAGCCTGCATAACTTCTTCTTTGGTCCTTTGTGGAGCCGTACCTTTTTTCAGGCCTGCGGTCGACTTACATCCTGTCAATGTAAGAATCCCAAAACCAATAAGAACCATTATATTTTTCAGCGAAATGAATTTCATTTGAGCGGCTGCCATTTTTGGGTCAAAGACTTATTGAGGTTGCCCAACTCTTTGGATTTTTGGAACATCAAAGCTGCATTGGCATTATCCCCTTGTGCTGTGTAATAGTCGCCTGCAACTTCAAATGCAAAAGCATATTTTTCTTTGCTGATGGCCATCGCCTTGTCAAGTGACATCTTGGCGGCAGCGAAGTCTTTTTTGCCAACAAGGGCAAGTGCCAGTGCGGTATTTAGTCTGGCGGTATGGGCTTCATTGCCACCTGCTACGATCAACCCTTCAGAAGCGATTGAGGCTGCAGTGGAAAAGTCATTTTTCCAGGAAGAAGCAACGCTGTTGTAAAAATAAGGGGATGCCTGGTTGGGAAAAAAGTCGATGGCATCATTGCTTAGCTTTGCCAATTTGCCCGTTTCAGCTGTTTCAAAGTAGGCATACATGAGTTGATCCCAGACAGAAAAAACCTTTTTATTTTTTTGAAGGGTCTGTTCATAACGCTGAATTGCACCTTCCATATTGCCGGTGTGGAAAAGAACGTCACCATAAAGGCTATAAGCTTTGGCATCATCCGGATGGGTGAGGACCAGTTTGTTGCCTATTTCGAGCAAGGCTGTCTTTACTTCCTGGTTTCCTCCTGCTGCCAGGCTTTGGATGTAAGGTATCAGTTCGCCTATTTTTTTATCAATATCTACAGATGGGTTGGTTATCACGGGCATGAGGGCCATGAGGTAGGCGTTGGGTTTTTCCTTGTCTTCACCCACGCTGAGCACGGCCAGATTGGCATCGGTATCTTCGGCATCAAGCTCCAGCACTTCTCTGTACAGTGCCAATGCCTTGTCTTTTTGATTTTGATTAGCAAGATATGCCGCTTTGGTCTTGAGGTAGGATTTTTGGCCAGGATACTTTTGGATAAGTGCATCGATCTGTGCTACTGCCAGCTCTGGTTTTCCCATTTTGGCGTACAATTCGAACCGACTTTGAAAAATTTCAGGGTCGCCACCCAGGTTTTTCTCCATCAAGTCATATACGCCAATGGCTTCGGCCTCTTTTTTTTGTAAGAGGAGATTGTCTACCCAAAGTTGATAATATTCTCTGTCGTAGGGTCTCTCGGTGGTAAGTTTTTTATAGATCAGGGCAGCCTGATCGTGTCTGCCGGTATCTGAGAGGAAAGAAGCTAAAAATGCCGACATCCATGGGTTGGCGGGAGCCTTTTCTGCTGCATGGCGGGCATATTTTTCTGCGAGGAGCAGGTCATTTTTGCCGTAATAAATCTTTGCCAATTCATAGGCAACTGCAGCATTCTCACGGTCGGCCCGGTACATTTCCTCATAAATGGTAATGGCTTTATCGGTGCGACCTATGAGTTGTTCGCGTTGGGCGTTGAGAAATTTTTCTTCGTTGTCTACCACTACCTGATCGGTGAGACGCTCCTGTGCGTGGACTGGTACATTGGCAGACAAACAAGCTAAGAGGAAAAAAAAGCAATAATTCTTCAAACTGATGATTTTGACACTGTAAGAACGTAAAAATGAGTGAAAAAGATTCATTTTTTGGAAAGAAAAGTGGTGTTGGATGTATCGATTTTTAATTTATTAATGTACCGATATTTGAAACTGTGACCCAAATCGTTGAACCGTTGCGTAATTTGTCATTTACTATGTGGGGTTATTCATATTTGATGTAACTTACATTTAGGCCATTAGATCGGCCATAATTACCTATTTAAGCCCAATTGCGGAAAAGTCCAATGCTGTAGAAATAGTGCGGTTCCAATAATGACCCCATGCCCCTATATCTTTTAGTTTGCTACTGGAACCATTTCGATTTCCTGCAATATATAGTTTTTAATCCTCGAAGCGGGGTGATTAAAAAAATGATTTATTCTTATTTTCATACACCTGCTTCTTGTATTTTGCATCTAAGTTATAAAAACAAGTTGTCGAACAAACCTGGAGCATATTTATCAACGATAATTTTGACTATTGCTGCCTTGATTTCATGCCATCGTAGTGATGTAAAAATGAAAAGTGCCAAGATTTATGGCTGTCCTTATGATAGTTCAAGAATGGTTGTTTTTGATGTCTCAAGAGAAAAAACTTTTAATGAACTCTATTGCAAGGTTGAACAGACAGTATGCAATGATAGTTTACCTGCCCTGTCGTTGCTCAATGGTGGGCATAGACCAACAATAATAAGCCTTGTCAATCTATGCCGGGAAAATTATGGCTGTATATTGATAAAAAGGCGAAATGAATTCAAAATTGTAGATGATTCGCTAGAATTTGAAAAAAAATATCCAATGGATAGTTTGGAGGTATTGATGAAAAGACATTATGGAAACGGAGGAAAGTCTCCTTATCACGCCGAAGATGCAGCTTCAGTTATTCTGACCATAGAATATAAAAAAAGGGCTGTAATACATCTGAATGATCTTTTAAAAAGAGTATTAGCTGCCTGGGAAAAAATGGAGGGAAGTGAATGTTTGAATTTGTGCCTCGAATCCAGCGACCACTAATAAAGTCTCATATATTTTCACTTAAGAGGTGGATAAATATTTTATAACAGGCAAGCGACGTCTGTGATCTGAATTTAGAAATTAACCTTCCTGGAAATTTATTACTAATTTAGTTGCCAATTCAGTATTAATTTTTTTACATATGGCTATTTTAGATCAAATTGAAAATTACATTCAATCGCAAACAGAAGCGAAACAAAGAGATATGTCTGCCTTACACAACATCATTTGCGGAATAGCACCAAAGGCAAAGTTGTGGTTTTTGGACGGCAAAGACGAAAATGGAAAAGTAGTTTCCAATCCAAACATAGGATATGGATTACTAGATCTTAAATATGCTGACGGAAGCAGCAGGCCCTTTTACCAGGTGGGCATCAGTGCCAACAGTACCGGTATTTCTGTTTATATAATGGGGCTGAAAGACAAAAATTATCTCAAGGATACATATGGTCCAACTTTGGGCAAGGCTACGATCACCGGTTATTGTATCAAATTTAAAAAATTGGCAGATATCCATTTGTCGGTACTTACGGAAGCCATTCGATATGGCTTAATGGCGAGATAGGTTCTCAATACTCTGGCATTTATTCTAGTTATTTGATAAAAAAGAAGGTTTATTTTACGTATGTTTATCGTTTAAAACATACACTATGGGATTATTTGATTTTTTTAAAAAGAAAGAAACGGAACAGGAAAATAAGTCGGAGTCAATATTTTTGGCCATGCCTTTATTCAGAGGAGGGGCGGGGTTTAATCCCAGTGCGGTAGCTGAGGATTTGAGAAATCATTGGGGCTTGAATGTTACTACTACAGAAGGTGGTGACAACAATACGGAAGTGTTTACCATAGATGGTGCAATGGTGGGTTTGACCCATATACCGATGCCTATTCCGGGGGATGAGTTAAGTGAATGTGCTAAACTTGCCTATAACTGGGATACGGCAATGGAAGATTTGAAAGATTATACCAGTCATGGTGTTGTTTTTGTAAAGGCGAAAAATGCAACTGCGCTGGAGCAAGCCATTTTACTTTCAAAGACCCTGGCTTCCATTCTAAGAACGTCAGAAGCTGTTGGCATTTACCAGGGAAGTCAGTCTTTGCTGATATCCAAAGATCAATATTTGTCTGGAGCCGAAGAATTGAAAGAAGGTGGGCTGCCCATTCAATTGTGGGTGTATTTGGGTTTGAGAAAATCCGAAGCCGGCAATTCAATATACACTTATGGCTTAGCCAATTTTGGTAAGAAGGAGATGGAAGTGGTCAAATCTGCTTTGAGCCTGGAAGAATTGTACAGTTTCATCACCAACATTTGCTCTTATGTCATTGGGCACGATGTCACTTTCAAACATGGCGAAACGCTGGGTTATACCGAGGACCAGAAAGTAAAAATCACCGTTTCCAAAGGTCATTTTTTGGAAGGGCAGACTTTGAAGTTGGAGATGTAACTATTGCCTAATTTGAAGCACCCAAAATATTCAAATTTGAATCGATCATACAAAAGAATGGGCGGTTCGTCGATATAACCTTAGGGCTTTCACAATCTTTCATATCTTTGGAAAGAAGCAAAATTGCAATTTCAATGATTCAAATTGTTGCCCTCCTTGCTGTGTCATGGCTAATTATCTGGCTTTTTGAACGAGGAAACCTGTCTGTATTGGGCCTGATACCCAATCTTCAAAGAGTAAAATATTTTTTGATACTATTCTTAGCTTCTGCCTTAATATCTTCTTCCGCATTTTTATTAAAAATGTATTTTGCCAGGGAAGTTTATGTAATAGATGATGCACTTACGATCACTGGCTTTCTAAGATCATCCTGGTACCAGGTGCGGACAGTGCTCACAGAAGAGTTGTTGTGCAGAGGAGTTATTTTGTACATCATGATTAAAAAATGGGGGCATCGCCCTGCCATCTTTGTTTCCTCGTTGTTATTTGCTGTGTTGCATTGGTTGAACGCGGGTGTTTGGGGCAATATGGTGCAGATGGCTCTTGTCTTTGCATTTACTTTTGCCATGGGTTTGTTGCTGGCTTATGCGTATGCTCGTTCGTTTTCGATGCTGCTTCCCTTTGCCATCCACCTGGGCTGGAACTGGATGCAGAACTATGTTTTTCCGGATAATCCGATGGGCAGCCATGTTTTTGTGCTGGATGGGCCTCCTCCTGTTGTTACCATTTCATATCTGGCTTTTTTTACAATGTTGTTGCTGCCAAAGATTGGGGTACTGATTGTAGATTATATGATTGTCAGGAAATATTCTGTCTAAATGTGAAAACCTCTAAATTGTTGACAAGGGACAATTTTATGTTCAGCATGAACGTTTTTTTTATCTATATTCCCAAGATGACAAAAACCAGCTTATTCTCACTGACTTTATTATTCTTGTTTTGCATAGACAGATCTTCTTGGGCCTGCAGTGGCTACAAAATCACTATTGGGGATAAGACCATATTGGGTAGCAACGAAGATGCTTGGAGAACAACTCCCCATATCTGGTTTGAAAATGAAGGGCGATTTGGAGCTGCATTTACTGGCTCCCGATTTGATGGCTCAAATGGTTATGCTCCACAGGCGGGTATGAATGAAGCTGGACTTGCTTTTGAAAGGCTTGCTTCATATCATCCAAAGTTGAAGGTAAAATCAGGCCAACTTTCTATTAACAATCCCACCCAATACTTAATAGATATTTTGCACAATTGTAAAGATATTGAAGAAGTAAAAAATTATATAAGTAAATATGATTACAGTTATTTTACTGAAGATGTTTTTTTGTACGTGGACAAAACAGGTAAATACCTTATAGTAGAGCCTTATAAACTGACAATGGGCAATGATGCCAGTTATGTTATCTCTAATTTCTGTCCTTCAATTACTTCATCACAGCAGGCGCACCAACTGGCTAGATATCACAATGGAGTTTCATTTTTGAGTAATAAAATAGATACAATGTTGGCATTTTGCACTGCTTTGTCAGATACCATGCATGTGTGCAGGAATAAGATAGGCGACGGCACCCTCCTTACCTCGATATGGGATTTGAAAGAAGGGGGTGTTAATCTTTATTTTTATCATGATTATACACACACTGTTCACTTTGATCTTCAGCAGGAACTAGCAAAAGGGGACCATATCCTGCCTATACAAAATTTGTTTCCCACGAACGTGGAGTTTAATAAACTGGGTCAATATAAGACACCAAAAAACTTCTTGCCTCTAGGCATTTTTATAGTGGCGGCAGGTGGTTTGTTTTTCTTTACAACGGTCTTTTTTGCCTTGCTCCTGATTCGTGAAAAATTTTCACAAAATAATAGTTATTTGCAGTTGGCCATGATTCCTCTTAGCCTCGTTATGATGTATTACATGTACCTCTTAAGTGGCAGTATCAATGTTTTTTATTTTTCGGCTCCCTACAAGGATGTAAACAATCTTTGGGTCAGCCTGAGTTCTTATCTTCCCATTTTGTTGCTTATTTTGATTTTCCCTGCATTTTTGATTACGATTAAGTTGTGGAAAGAAAATGTATGGGGTTTATTTGCCAGGTGTCTTTTTACTTTAAATAGCGTGGTGTATTCGATGCTTATAGCTTGTTTTTTCTATTGGCATTTTTACGACATATTTACCCAATAATTTTATCAATTGTCCCTTTGATCTGATTCGCAGTAGGTAAATGTCTTGGCAACATTCAGGAATTATAATAAATAATTTGAAATTTGTTCTATATAGCTGTATTTTAGCTAAATATAATATTTCGATAAATCTATAAATCTATAAATAGAATCTATTATACATAAAGGCACATGAGAAATTTAAAAGCATATCAATTAGTGTGGGTATCTGCAATTTTGATTTTATTGTTATCTGCTTTGGGTGTAAATACAACTTTTGATATTAAGTATCACGACACCTACTTTGTATCTAACTTATTTCACCTGGGTATTTTGTTTTCTTTGCTGCTTGCATTTATAGGTTTGATTTATTGGTGGATATCAGATAAGCCCGCCAATGATAGGTTGCAAATAACACATTTGGGTTTGACTATAGGTGTGATGGCTGCCATGCTCCTCACCATTTTTGTAAACGACAAATTCTTTCGACTTGGATTTTCGACTTCCAAGTTGATCAACACATGCTTTTTCCTAGTATTGTTGGTTTTGGTGGTAAGTCAGCTTTTACTGGTGATCAATGTAATCATAGCGCTAATGGGTAGAAAGAAGGGTTTAAAATAATCAGCATGGACAATGGTAATAAGTAGATTTCGTCTCATACTGCGCAATTTATTTTTCTTTTTACTGCATCCGGGACTGGTGGCATTTTTGA
This sequence comes from uncultured Bacteroidota bacterium, assembly GCA_937870795.1. Lineage (GTDB taxonomy): Bacteria > Bacteroidota > Bacteroidia > Chitinophagales > Saprospiraceae > JADKBO01. The sequence continues at coordinate 17,065 of CALMWS010000229.1, forward strand.
TTCCCTATTTGATTGCAGGGGAAAATCTATTTGTCAGTATTGCTGGCCCAATTTTGTTTCATCACTTCTTAGGTGTGCTTATTTTTATAGCCGGAATTTTGATTTTGTTGCTTTGCATCTGGCGATTTATTATTGATGGGAAGGGGACCTTATCCCCACTGGATCCCACACGCAGGCTGGTGACAACTGGTTTGTACCGTATTACCAGGAACCCGATGTATGTTGGTGTAATTTTGATTTTGTTGGGAGAATTTGTCATATTGAGCAAAGGATTACTCTTTTTGTATACGTTGATTATATTTGCTGTTTTCCATTTTTTTATAATATTTTGGGAAGAACCCAGGCTTTGGAGAGACTTTGGAGCAGCGTATGAGGAGTATAAGGCTCAAACAAGGAGGTGGATTTAAGTAAAATCAGATAGGATCGTAACTTTGTGGACATCTTTGTGTCCTTAGTGGTAAAGAATTAGCGTTATTTCACCACAAAGTTCACAAGGGATACACAAGGATCACAAAGAAGGTATTGTGTGCTTAGTGAGAAATCATATGCCCTTAGAGGAAAGGAAGGGTTGCTTGTTATGGACACACTAAAAAAAGTGAGGAGGTGAAATTGGAAGCAACTCTACATTTCCTTTTGGTTTCATTAAAAATGTGAATTGGTGGCGTGAAATCTAGCTATTAGGTAGCCCCAAAACCAGATAATTGCGGCCTGTTATAGAAATCAAATAATGTAACTTTATAAAAATTTGAAGTCATGTGGTGGATCTATGCCTTGTTGTCAGCCTTCTTTGCGTCGCTGACAGCCATTTTTGCGAAGTTGGGTGTTGCCAACGTTAATAGCAATGTGGCTACTGCTGTCAGGACGGTAGTGGTTCTTTTCTTGATTTGGACCCTGGTTTTTATCAGGGGTGAGACAAAGCTGATTAACCAGCTAACGAGAGAAAATTGGTTTTATCTGATCATTTCCGGTTTGGCGACGGGTCTGTCCTGGTTGTTTTATTTTAAAGCCCTGCAACTGGGGAAAGTTTCTCTTGTTGCACCCATTGATAAATTGAGTGTAGCCCTTACCCTTGTATTTGCAGTGGTCTTTTTGGGTGAAAGTCTCACCATAAAATCTGCCATAGGTGCCATCATGATCCTTGGAGGGACCGTGCTCCTCATCGGCAAATAAAAAGCAATCTAACTACCGGGATGAATTGAAAACATTGACACCATTATTTATTGCAATGTAACGAGTTTAGAATAACTTTGTCAAATGATGAAGTTTGGCATGATGTATCTCTTTCACAAACCATGAGTGCCCAAATTAAATATTGGTACCTGCACGAGCACCAGTTGTTCAGCAAATTGTCATTTTCTGAAATTGATGCACTGTGCATTTTAAAAAAATTTAAGAAGTCGCAAAAGAATGAACTGCTCGATTTGCCATTCAGTGAGAAAGAAAGAATTTATTTTTTAAAACAGGGAGCGATTAAACTGATACGTATCGATGAACAGGGAGAGGAGGTATTGGTAGATATCTTGCAAAAAAATGACCTTTTTGGCAATCTCAATCTGGATGCCACGGGTGAAGGAAACGAATATTTCAAAGTAGTATCAGATGAGGCCATACTATGCACCTTTTACAGAGAGAAGCTTGAAGAAGTAATGGTTAAAAAGCCGGATTTTGCGCTTAGTTACATCAAATTTATTGGATTGAGTCTTAAAAAAATCCAGAATAGTTATAAAAACATACTGTTTAAAGATGCGCGCACCCGATTGTTGCTTCTACTACAAATGATCATGGACAAAGAAGGTGTTGATACTAAGGCTTATGCTTTACCCAATTACCTTACTCAGAAAGATATAGCCCAGTTGATATGCACTACCAGGCAAACCATAATTACCCTGTTTAAAGAACTGGAAAACGAGGGCATGTTGCAATACAGTCAAAAGGAAATATTTATACCTGATGTACAAAAAATCAGGAATCTTGTCGGAAATGTAAAGTAGTTTACATCAGACATAAGGGGTGCCCTTTACCTTTGTGGCATGCAAAAGATAAATATGCGGAATTGGTTAATGATCATCACTATGATGGTGGCTTTGCAACTAAAGGGTCAAGTTTCCAGGCATTTCAATGCAGCAAATGGTCTGGCATTGGACGGATACGACGTTGTTGCTTATTTTACCGATAGAAAAGCTAAGAAAGGAGTAAAGTCAAATTGTAGCCAATATGAAGGTCTGAAATGGTGTTTTGCAAGCGATCAAAACAGGGAGACCTTTTTGGCTGACCCCCAACAATATTTACCTATGTATGGAGGTTGGTGTGCCTATGCCATGGGCGACAGCGGCAAAAAAGTGGGAGTTGATCCTGGCACTTTCAAAATCATAAATGGCAGGTTGTATCTTTTTTACAATGCCTTTTTCAATAACACCCTGAAATCGTGGAACAAGGATGAAAAAAATCTTAAAATTAGGGCAGATCGCCATTGGTCAGAAACATTAAAAAGCAAATAATATGAATTTCAAAGAAGGACTTTCCTGGCTATTAAGGATAACCATAGCCATCATTTTTTTACAAACGCTGTATTTCAAATTTACAGCCCATCCGGATTCGGTTTACATATTTTCGAAACTGGGAGTTGAACCCTACGGTCGCATTGGATTGGGTATCATTGAGCTGATCACCTCGTTATTAATTTTATGGCCCAGAACCAAAATTATTGGTATATTGTTGTCATTGGGCATCATTACAGGAGCTTTGTTTTCACACCTGTTGGTTATAGGTACCGAGGTAAAGGGCGACAGTGGCACCTTGTTTTTGCTGGCGCTGGTTGTGTTAGCGGCAGGTACAGTACTGACCCTTATACACAAAGATGAAGTGAGGACATTTATTCAAAAATTTGTGAAGAAATGAAGCCAGGGATTCATATTTTTTTATTTCTGTTGGTAATGAGCCAGTTGGCATGTGCTCAGCAACCATCAAAATCAGAAGGTGTTAAAAAACAAACAGCTAGTATGCAAATGACTGATAAAGAATGGAAGGAAAAATTGAGTCCTTTTCAATATTATGTTTTGCGAGAGAAGGGCACTGAAAAGCCTTTTAGCGGTGAATTTGTCTTTACAAAAGACAAAGGTACTTACAAGTGCGCTGGTTGTGGTGAAGCCCTTTTTACGGATGAAATGAAATTTGAATCGCATTGTGGCTGGCCCAGCTTTGATCGGGAAATGGCCGGTGGTAAAATTGTGCAGACAGAAGACAATAGTCATGGCATGCATCGCATTGAAATCACCTGCGCCAAATGCGGAGGGCATCTGGGGCACATCTTTGACGACGGTCCTACCGAAACGGGAGTGCGTTACTGTGTCAATTCAGCATCGCTCACCTTTGAACCACAAACAAAAGGAGTTGTCTCTGCTGATACCATTACATTGGGAGGTGGTTGCTTCTGGTGTATTGAAGCCATTTTTGATGAATTGAAAGGTGTGATTGACGTGCGATCGGGATACAGCGGGGGTAAGGTAGTCAATCCCAGTTACAGAGAAGTATGTTCGGGTACCACAGGGCATGCAGAAGTTGTGCAAATAAGTTATGATCCCTCTGTCATTTCTTTGGAAGATTTGCTGGAAGTTTTTTTCACATTACATGACCCTACTACGCTCAACAGGCAGGGAGCGGATGTAGGCACCCAATACAGATCTGTTATTTTTTATCATAATGAAAACCAGAAAAAAACGGTTCAAAGAGTAATTGCCCACCTTGGTGAAAACAAGGTTTTTGATAGTCCGATCGTTACCGAGGTTACTGCTTTTGACCGTTTTTATGAAGCCGAAAATTACCACCAGGAATACTATGCTTTGCACAAGGAGGAGCCTTATTGTAGAATGGTGATTCAGCCGAAGATGGAGAAGTTGAAAAAGGTATTCAAAAATAAATTATAGAGGTTATCATAATTTGGGATATGATGGAAGGCAGAACGGTGATCAGTAGTCGTGAATTGGCAACAGATGTCGGAGAAGTGTATCAGGTATTTGCAGAAGCAGCATTGTTAAAAGAATGGTGGGGACCGGAGGGGTTTACAAATACCATTCATCTGTTTGATTTGAGGCCAGGTGGCAGATGGGTGTTGACCATGCATGGACCGGAAAAGGGTAATTATGAAAACGAATCGATTTTTGAAGCAGTAGAGCCGGATAAAAGGGTGGCGTGGAGGCGGATCAGCCAACCTCTTTTTGATATGGAAGTCGGATTTGAGGGCATTGGCGAAGGTAGGAGTATGATTACCTTTCGAATGGTTTTTGCAAGTGCTGAAGAATGCGAAAAGATGAGAAAGTTTGTAGAACCTAAAAATGAAGAAAACTTTGACCGGCTGGAGAGGGTACTGGCCAAAATGAAGGGGCAGGGATAGTGAATTTAAATCAGAAAAGATTGGAGATAAAAAATGGAGGAGACTAACAAAAGACCATCGGTATTTGCCCAAACTTATTTCCATGGCACAAAGGCCGATTTGAAGGTTGGAGACATGATTGAGCTTGGCTATAACAGCAATTACGGTGAAGGAAAATCAGCTAAGTACATATTTTTAACCGCCACCCTGGATGCGGCCATTTGGGGAGCAGAACTGGCTCAGGGTGAGGGCAGGGGTAGAGTCTATTGTGTAGAACCTACCGGCCCCATTGAAAACGATCCTGACCTTACGGATAAAAAATTTCCGGGCAATCCTACGATGTCTTATCGATCTGAACACGCTTTCAGGGTAGTGGCGGAGGTTATTGGCTGGGAGGGGCATGCACCAGACCAGGTGATGGCCATGAAAGAGGGTCTTGCGAAACTGAAAGAGCAGGGGGTCCGGTCGTTGAATGAATAAGATGCGACGAATATTGGCTTTAATCGACGCAAAAAATGCAACGAAAGTATAAATTTCAACAAATAATGGTATATTCGTTGCAAATAATGCGTTAAATAACCATGTTTTACTTGTATCAAAGAGAAGAATGGCCAAATTTTAATTGGAGAGACGATAAAATTATCAACCCTTTGGCCGAAGTAAGGAACTTGCAGGGTAGGATTTTGGGCAGAATGGAATCATTGGGTTTTGAATTGAGACAAGAAGCAACCCTTGAAACCACCATACTTGATGTTTTGAAATCAAGTGAAATTGAGGGAGAAATTCTGAATCAAGCTCAAGTTCGGTCTTCCATTGTCAGAAGGCTTGGGATGGAATGGGCGGGGGCCATTCCATCAGATAGAGATGTAGATGGAATTGTTGAAATGATGTTAGATGCTACACAAAATTGTTACGACCCCATTTCGGCAGAACGATTATTTGATTGGCATGCATCCTTATTTCCAACAGGTAGAAGTGGCATGTACAAGATCAGGGTAGCAGACTGGCGTTTGGATGAAGCCGGTCCAATGCTGGTAGTATCTGGAACCCTTGGTAAAGAGAAGGTACATTTTCAAGCACCAGATGCAGCAGTAGTACCATACGAAATGGATCGCTTTATTGAATGGTTCAACTCCCGAATAGAGTTAGATGGCATTTTAAAAGCAGCCGTTGCACATTTGTGGTTCATCACAATACACCCTTTTGCAGATGGTAATGGTCGAATTGCGAGGGCTTTAACGGATATGCTGCTGGCACGTGCCGACAATAGCAAACAGCGGTTTTATAGTATGTCTTCTCAAATACATAAAGAAAGAACTCAATATTATGAAATCCTGGAACGATCCCAAAAAGGGCAGATAGACATTACTCACTGGCTGCTTTGGTTCTTAAATTGTTTAAAGAATGCTATTCTTTCTAGCGATAGCGTTTTGGATAAAGTATGGTTCAAGGCTGATTTTTGGAAAAAGCATAATGGTGTCATGATGAATGAAAGACAGCACCAGATGATCAATAAAATTCTGGACCATTTTGAAAGAAAACTGACCTCTGATAAGTGGGCAAAATTATGCAAATGTTCTAAGGACACTGCTATCAGAGACATCAACGATTTAATTGAGAAAAAAATAATTTGTAAGGAAGATGCAGGAGGCAGAAGTACACATTACGTTTTAAATAATTGAATCTATTCGAAACATTTAAATCACTAAAAAAAAGATGGCATAGTTCCAAAAAAAAAATGACATCGAAGTCTCATTAAACCTTCCATCCTTATTTTTGTCAAATGTAAAATCGCGAAATTATGAGACCTTCTTCACTGCTTACCCTGGCACTGATTTTTATTGTCAGCCTTGCCTTAGCCCAGCCTTACAATGATCCCAATTTTCCCAAACCTACATCGGGTTATGGGTCAGATGGCAGCTATACAGTTTCGAAGCTTGAATACGATCACCCTTATTTTTCTGGGGAGACGATTGAGGTATTTTATCCCAAAGAAAAAGCTGGCAAGGTACCTACTATCTTTTTCTGTCATGGTTATGGTGGGGTCAATTCGTTGTACATCAATGGTATGATCCAGTATATTGCCAAAAAGGGCTATGCACTGGTTTATGTACCTTATCCCACTACCGGTGTTAGCATTGAAGATCGGTACGACATTTTAAGAGAAGGTTTTCGGCACGCAGCCCGCAAATATCCACAGATCATCGATACCACAAAGGTTGGCTTTATGGGCCACTCTTTTGGAGGAGGTGCCATGTTTGGAGTAGCCCACGCTTGTTTTACGCAAAACAACTGGGGAAGTGAAGGTCGGTTTTTGTTTTCACTGGCTCCCTGGTATTCTTATCAGCTAACACCAGAACAACTCAACAGCTTTCCCGCTGATACAAAACTCATCATGCACGTATATGAAGAAGATGTGCTCAACGACCACCGCATGGCCATAGACATCTTTAACAATATCAACATTTCTAAAGAGGACAAAGACTACATCTATGTGCAGCCTGCTGTAGTAAATGGCACTACCTATGCTGCGGGTCACAACCTGCCCGGCACCTACGAACAATACGATGCGATGGACTATTATGCCTTTTACCGTCTCCTGGATGCTATGTGTGATTATGTTTTCAATGGCAATGTGTCGGCAAAGAATACAGCTCTTGGCAATGGCAGTTCAGAACAGATAACAATGCCCACCGGTCTGAAACCATTGCAGCAAAGTGATGAGCCCCAGCCACGATTCGAAGAGACTTTCTACGAATTTCCCTGTTCCGCCATACTGAATCCGAGGCGTATGTTTTGCGGTTTGACATCTTCAACTGAAGATGAGGTCAGCAGTACATTTATCCTATACCCCAATCCTGCGCGCGATCACGTTACCCTATCCAATCTGCCCTCCCAAAACACAAACATTACCATTACGGGAATTCTGGGTCGAAAGATTAAAACCCTAAACACTGAAGGAAAGACTGAAATTGTCATCGACATATCAGACTTACGCAAAGGGATTTACCTTGTGACCGTGGATGGGATCAGCAAAAAAATGGTGGTTTCTCATCGATGATGGATTTGTGGATTTACTAATTTACTGATGTACTAATGTACTTATGTGCCGATGTACTAATGTACTGATTTACTGATGTACTAATGTACTAATTTGCTGATGTACTGATGTACTGATGTACTGATGTACTAATGTAGTAATGTACTGATGTAGTAATGTACTGATGTAGTAATGTACTGATGTACTGATGTACTGATGTACTGATGTACTAATTTACTGATGTACTAATGTACTGATGTGCCGATGTACTATTGTACTGATGTACTGATGTCCGATGTGCCGATGTACTATTGTACTGATGTACTGATGATGGATGTAACAATATGTTGTCACCTATTTATAAACTTAGGGCAGGGTAATATTGGGTTGGGTAGATCAGATTATTTAGCTTGTCGTATTTGTTAGTAGAATTAAGGATAAAAGGTTTATCTTGTGTAACAATTTCAATTTGACAAGAACGCAAGCAAATAACCTTAAATTGAAGAAGATTGAGTTGGATTAAGATAATACAATGGGGTAGAAGCAAGCTAAAGGAAATATACGATCGGTCGATTGAGACCAATTCTCAAATTCGTATTCAGTTATTTCAATTTTTTCCATTTTTGATTGCATCTGTGCTTACGGGCATTATGGCTTTTTTTTATAGCCGGATTTTTCATTATGCTGAATCGCTTTCATTTTACATTTACAATCAGCACAAAGCGAGTATTTTTATTTCCACACCATTGGCATTTATAATTTCCTGGTGGTTGGTGCATGTTTATGCCAGGTTTGCCAGAGGCAGCGGTATTCCGCAGGTAATGGCGGCGATCGAGTTGGCTCAACCAACGAAGAAGAACCTGATACCTCTTTTCATTAGTCCGCGCATCATTGTTTTTAAAATTATTTCCAGTGCTGTTAAGGTCGTAGGAGGAGGTATTGTGGGAAGAGAAGGTCCAACCATCCAAATTTCCAGTTCGATTTTCAACCAGGTGTATAAGTGGTTGCCCAATTGGTGGCAGCCCATTTCACAAAAAAACATTTTGCTAGCCGGAGCTTCATCCGGGCTTGCCGCAGCTTTTAATACGCCGCTGGGAGGAATCATATTTGCCATAGAAGAATTGTCAAAATTTCATATTCGCTATTATCGTTATCCACTCTTCATTGCAGTTATAATTGCCGGATTGACTGCTCAGGGACTAGGCGGCCCATATCTTTACCTTGGCCACCCTAAAACCAATTTTAGCGGATGGATGATTTATGCAGGGATAATAATTACTGGCATACTCAGCGGATATCTGGGCGCCTGGATGTGTTCATTTATGCTTCGTTTTATGAATTTTGTCAACAGACAAAAAAAGAGAATACAACAATTGTCTATTGTGCTGGGATGTGCATTGGTGGTGGCTGTAATCATTTATTTTTTTGGAACAGAGGCTATGGGATCCGGAAAATCAATCATGGAACGGACCTTGTTTACCGACCAGAAAAAAGTAGAATGGTATCTGCCACTCATTAGAATCGTTGGTTTGGTGTTTTCATTTTCTTTTGGTGGGGCAGGTGGTGTATTCGCTCCTTCTTTAAGCATCGGTGCCAGCATTGGTGCGGTGGTTTCAGATCTCTTACGACTTACAGAAGGGAATGCAAATTTACTGATTTTGGTTGGCATGACCGGTTTTCTCACAGCAGTAACTCGAGCACCCTTTACCTCAGCCATCATTATATTTGAAATGACAGATCGCCACTCCATTATCTTTTACTTGCTTTTTGGAGCCGTAATCTCAAATATCATAGCCAGTATTTCAAGTCGAAAATCGTTTTATGATGCCATCAAAGAATCTTATCTAAAAGAAGTTGGTGAAGCAGAAGAAAGGCCAACTACAAATGGTTAAATACTAAAGTTGATTTAAGATTTTTACTCCTTTTAGAAAATTTTAAATCACGATGCATTCTTTAAATCTATGTTGTGTGGAGGTAAAGTGTATCATTATCTACTTACGTGACCTGGGTTACACACTCATTGGAAGAAAGCAATCAACTTTGGCTTCCAATTCAAATACCATGGTAAGATCTATAGTTTATTTTTTGTTATTTGCTGTATTTCCATTGGCAGCACAGGAGCTTCCTTTTTTGGTTAAATTAAACGCAGTGGAGATTGATGGACTGGGAGGTATCCAATCTTTTGCCTTTGGCCAACACGACGGAAAATGGTTGATAGCAGGTGGTAGATTGGATGGTTTACACAGGCGACAGCCCTTTGCTTCATTTGATTTGGCAGGTCATAATAATCAATTGATTGTAGTTGATCCGGTGGAAAAAAAATCATGGAAGGCATCATTGACTGGACTGGAGGCTGAAATTCAGGAGCAGTTATCGTCTACCAACATGGAATTCATACAGGAGGGAAACATACTTTATTGTTTGGGTGGGTATGGTTACAGTCAACTACAACAGGATCACACCACCTTCGCTAAAATTACGGCCATTCAGATAGCAGAAACCATCAAGGCCATAACAGAAGGCCAGCCCTTTGATTCCTACATCAGGCAATACAGTGAGTCTCGGTTTCAGGTAACAGGAGGTCATTTGCATAAGATCAATGACACCTACTATTTGTTGGGTGGTCAGAAGTTTATAGGTAGATACAACCCCATGGGACCCGATCACGGTCCCGGCTTTGTACAGGAATACACCAATGCAATCCGAAAATTTACGATGACGGATGATGGTAATCAGCTTGTCATAACCCATCTGGATTCATATACAGATGCGCAAAATCTGCATCGAAGGGATTACAATGCACGTGAACAAATCATGCCGGATGGAAAAGAAGGCATAACCATGTTTTCAGGTGTGTTTAGGACGGATGTAGACCTGCCATATCTCAATGCAGTAAACGTCGATGCTACCGGTTATTCGGTGAATGATTCGTTTCAGCAGCTGTTTAATCATTACCATTGCGCTACCATGCCGGTATACGATGCATCCCAAAATGAAATGCATACCGTTTTTTTTGGTGGCATTGCGCAGTATTATATGGAAAATGGGCAAATCATAAAGGATGACAATGTACCTTTCGTGAAAACGATCGCGGGAGTGACAAGACATGCCAATGGACAAATGATGGAATATGTATTCCCGATTACTATGCCTGCTTTTTTGGGTGCCGGTTCTGAGTTCATTGCAAATGAGAGTGTACCTGCTTACTCAAACAGTGTAATAAAAGCAAATGACCTGGAAAAAGATTCAACAACCGTAGGGTATATTTTTGGTGGCATCAGCAGTTCCGCGCCCAATATATTTTTTGTCAACGATGGCAGCCAGAGTGTGGCGAGTAATACAATATTTGAGGTGCAATTGATTAAAAACAAAACGAGTACAATCCAGCAGCCATTGGAAACAAACAAGACATTGTATGACTTGCAGTTATCACCCAATCCTGGCTCTGGCAGTTACCAAATAAAATTTAAACTGAGACAATCTGGAAGAATAGACCTAAAGCTACAAGACCTTGGAGGAAGATTGGTAGATGAGCAATCAAACCTACCTGGGATGAGTGGAGAAAACAGACTACAGTATGATGTGCCCGGCCAGCTTGTTAAAGGGAGTTATATATTGAGTATTACATTCAATAATGAAACCAAACATGTTAAATTGATTTTAAGTCACTAGGAGGTAGCATGAAGGAGGCTTATAAGCTGGTTGTTGGATGTAAGTTGTGACAATCTAGTTTTCATTTTTTGTCCCTCCAATTTTTGTCAGTGCACCAAAGCGATGATTTTAGACTAAACACCGATCAGATTTTATAGTTGCCAACTACAATTAACTGTGTATATTTGGTTTAAATCCAGTGAATTTGAAAAATCTGGCTTATATATTTCAGGCTGTAATCATCTCGCTATGGTGGCTGGGTGTATCGCTCAACAACTCTTTTCGAAATGCCTTTGCTTTTGAAGGAACAGATACACGTCTGATATCATTTTTTGTGGTGCCGGATTTTGTATTGCTGGTATTGTTATCACTACTAAGAGCCTATAAGGAGGAGAAGTGGATAGAGTATTTAATCCTTGGTGGTTTTTTGTATGCTGCGTTATTGTGTTTGAACATTTCCATGATCACAAAAAGTGGAATACTTCCCACCGGATTGATGTTTTTAGGTTTGGGCTTCAATGTTTTTATCGTTTTTTCAGATCAATTATTTGTTGAGTCAAGACACAGCAATATAAAGATCAATGCACTAAAAACATTTGTGCAGATTGTCCTGATTTGGACGCTCACCTTATTTGTGATCCCATCATTATTATTAAACGCAGCAGGTAAAAAGGTCGAGTTGAATTTTGATTGGATGCAAATAGGATCGATCGTACTTTTTATTCTATTTTCTTTATTGGGTTTGTACAGTTCCTATCATTTGGTAAAATATGGCAGTGGTACTCCGCTGCCTTTGGATCAAACCCAAAAGTTGGTGATCAGTGGACCTTATGGTTATGTGAGAAATCCGATGGCAGTAGCAGGTATAGGACAGGGTTTGGCGGTGAGTTTATTCTGTGGATCTTACGCTGTTTTATTATATGTCTTATTAGGCGCAGTTGTATGGCATTGGTTTGTAAGACCTATCGAAGAAGAGGATATGAATAATAGGTTTGGAGAACCCTACATGCAGTACAAGCAGAAAGTAAGATGCTGGATTCCCCGATTGTGATTTTTTTACCTTGCTGTTTTTAGAGATTCTGATTGATGATAACTTCTATCATTCTCTGAATTGCTTTTACAAAATTGTAAGAAAACCCTTAACTTGGTTGAAATTTCACCGAATTGAAGACAAGATTATGGTATTTTTTTTTGCTCTTTTTGTTATTGACCGTCATCTCATGTAGTTCCACTAAAAAGGGACAAAAAGACATTGAAGGCATCGAAAACTTTGATCAGTTTTACAATCGTTTTCACAGCGATGAGGGCTTTCAGCTATCGAGGATCCGTTTTCCCATAGAAGGCTTAAATATCGACGGCAATAAGACCACCACCTGGAATAAAAACAACTGGGCTGTGCTTACGGTGCGCATCTTTGATGTAGACAAAAAGAAATTTAGAACCAGCCACAAAAAGACCGCCACCACCTTTGAACAGAAAGTATGGCTTGAAGACGCTGGCTTCCTTTCAGAGTACAAATTTGAATTGATCGGTAAAAAATGGTACCTGGTCTATGCATATGACCAAAACCTGTAACAATCGCCACCAATGGTTTACTTTTGTTGTAAAACCACTGATCCGTCTTTATGTCGAAATACTATAAATCGATAATTACAACAAGCCTTATATTAGGCATCATTTTGTTTTACATTGCTACCCTTCATTATCCCGGGGGATCCAATTGGAATAAAAATTCAATTGGTTTTGACTGGAGATACAACTACATCACCAATTTGTTTAACCCTATTGCTGTAAACGGAGAAAGCAATGGGTCGGTGCCCTGGGCTATAGGTGCTATGGCCTTGCTCTGCATAGGGTTTGCTTTATTTTTTGTAGACACTGCTCAAAAAATCAACACACCCACTTCTTCCCGAATTATCAAATGGGGTGGTGCACTTTCTATGCTTTTTGCCTTTTTAGCTGTTACGCCATGGCACGATCTTATGGTTACCATGTCCAATGTATTGGTGATGCTCAGTCTCTTTTACATTACGGTCCACCTGTTTAAATCAAAATTATTTGTTTGCGGTTTGCTGAGTGCCATGTGTCTCTCTGCAATCTATTTGGGATCGATAATGTACTATACCCAACTCTGGCTTGATTGGTTGCCGGTGGTTCAAAAGATAGTTTTTGTTTTAAAGATGGCTTTAATTTTGTCTTTGACCTGGGGTCCTACTAATTTCCGGTAGCTGAAGTATCAGGTAACAGCTTCCCTTTTCCGGCATACTGACGATTAGGCAAGCTTCAGGATAGGAATTTTTATAAAATGGCAATCAGGCGAGTTTTTGTTTATTGTGTATAAAATTCATCTAAGCAATTTTCGACATAGATAAAATACTCTTTACAGGTTTTAAATTTTAACAAAACTGAGTGTTTTACCGGTTTGTGAGGAATCTGCCGGGATCAAATTAATATAGTATGTAGAGGTATTTAGGCAGCTTATATCGATCATAAGTCTTGTTTTGTTATGGATTTGGGCACTGAGCATCAATCTGCCATTAATGTCATAGATGGAATAACTGCCGCTAAAACTTTCGATAAAATCCAAAGAGATATAATCCCTGGACGGATTGGGGTACAATGAAACATCTAATTCACTAATATTTTCATTTGTACTGGTATTAATTTTAAATGATGCAGCATCTACCAACATATAACTTATAGCTTTTGCATTAATATCAGTGCTTATTGATCCTGAGGTTGTTTTGTAGAATGAGGATTCGCGAAATTTTATAAGATATTTATCTTCTCCTCTTTTTAAAGATTTTGCCACTACAAAATTCTTAAATGGATTTGTGGCAAAAAAGGTTTTGACCAAAGTTACTTTGCCATCTTTGTCAATATTAAAAACATCCAAACCCACTCTGAAATCACCCGTAGTGGACGAGCCATAAACCCGATTACCAATAACAACCATTGAATTGTCATCATTCCACTCTAAGATTTCAATGGACCTGGCATATTTATGACTTAGTTCAACCTTTCTCATCAGTTTTGCATTTCGGTCGAGGATCAGAATGTCCAATTGATTTTGTTGGGCCAAAGGATCAGGACTTGGCACAGAATTGAAAAATAAAAATCGTTGTTGATCTTCTGAAATCAAGTGCAACTGGACGAGACCAGTTGCATATCCCATATCCTCACTGGAAGCCGCTTCTTCAACAACATTCATTTCTTTATCTGTAAACCTGAGCATGATGCCATCTTCGGGATTTTCATCAATGTACTCAATAAATAAAAATTCGTTGTCATTTAGCTTTGTTGGATTGGTTAAGTTATAGTCCAACATGTTGGAAAATCCATGTTTTATCGGTGAAAGTTGATTTGAAACCACTTCATTTTTTTTACTGTTGTAGTTTATCAAACTTCCATACATGTGAAACAAAAAAGTATCTGGCCGTGGGTCTTTGATGAGAGCAAAGTACCGAATGCTGTCTTTTTCACGAAAAAACGAACTGCTGGTACTTAAATATTCCATTTTAGTATAAAATAATGATGCATCGTTGTAGTCAGGAATGTCATGGATTATTTGTTCTCCTGTTTCGATATTAAAAACCCTTTTCGAATGTACAAAGGTAGTGTAATTGGATTTCCATTGGTTTGTTAAATAAGGTTCTCTTTTGACTTGATTTATGGTTTCAAGATTACCATCTTTGTTTATGTACATCAATCTTACTACTTCTTGTCTTGGATCAAGGGGAAAACCATATCTGATTTTCCAAATCAATTTTCCTGTTTGTAAATCTCTTTTTGTGATATAGGTTCCGGTAAATGACTCAAATTTACCGTATATGTAAAAAGATGAATATAAAAAATTATCATAAATTATATCTTGAACTCCAGGCGTTATAGCGAAATAATTGTACCCATCAGAAGTATCACTAATCATCGTTGAGTCATAATTGACTTCGTACCAAAAAGTATTTATTTCAGGATAAACTAATTTCGTGTACGGAATTTTAGGTGTACTATCTTGACAAAAAATAATATTTGATAAAAATGTAAATAAAATAATGTAATAGATTTTCATGTGTAATTTGTGTTTGGATGAAATTTCGAAATTGTAGCGCTATTTATTCATAAAATTAATTTTTGTATATAAATTTGGTTTCTATGATTGATTCAGAACTATTATATCAAAATTAGTTAAAATTATCAAGTTTTGTTATTGTATTGAGGGTATCAGATAAAATTTAATTAAAAAAGTTGTTCATAAATTTTTTATCCATACTTCAATCGAAGAACTTGAATACATTTTTGGATCCTTCTTCTTTTTGTGGTTAAATAAGCTAAGGAATATATCTGAAAATGTCCTATCTTACCCGTCAAACACTATAATTATGATTCACCCTGATATCTTAACTTATAATGACAGCCAGACCGATGAAGATATAGCCATTTGCCATATTCTCGCAGAAGAAATTGACAAAAACCTGAAGGGAGCTGAGAACAAGATCTGGCATCGACACCCGGTGTGGTTTTTGGAAGGCAATCCCATTGTAGGTTACAGCAAATTGAAAGGTGGCGTCCGCCTGATGTTTTGGAGTGGCCAGGCTTTTGAAGATGATCGGTTGAAGACGGTAGGCAAGTTTCCTTCTGCGGACATCAATTATACGCATCGGGATGAGATTAATAAAAAGGATCTTAAAAATTGGCTGAAGCTGGGTAAAGAAAGACAGTGGGATTATAAAAACATTGTCAAACGCAAAGGGGTGCTCGTAAAGCTAACCGAATTTTAATTGTCCACCTTGCAGACAATAACAACGGATCGGCTCCTGCTCAGGCCCTTTACAGATGCGGATGCTGAGGCCCTTTTTGAAATGGACTCCAATCCTGAAGTGCATCGTTATTTGGGCAATCAGCCAGTTAAAAGCATAGAAGAAATTATCAGCATCATTGATTTTATTCAGCAGCAGTACCGCGATTTTGGCATTGGCAGGTGGGTAGTGACTGACAAAAGTAATGGCGCTTTTATGGGTTGGGCAGGGCTAAAGTGGATTACAGAAGCCATCAACGGTCACCTTCATTACTACGATTTGGGGTATAGGTTTCTGCCAAAGTACTGGGGTTATGGATTCGCTACAGAAGCAGGTAAGGCATGGGTAAATTATGCCACAAATGAACTTGGACAAGAAAAAATATATGCCATCGCAGATAGCCAAAATCTTGCATCTCAAAATGTATTGAGAAAACTAGGGTTTACCACCAAACAAAATTTTGTCCATGAAGGGATAAGTCACCTTTGGTTTGAGAAATGTTTGACAGGTATTTGAGAAACTAGCGTTATTTAATTTTTTCACAGACACACTTTAACTGTGGTATCCAAATAAAATTTTTGTGCTACTTGCAACGGAAAACATGATCAGCGCAAAAATTAACCTCGAATTGCCTCTATGATTTCATACATTTTTGACTAACAGCTCAAAGTTGAGCCGGATTTTGAATAAATTTGGTGACATGAAAACCAGTGTAAGTTTATTCGTCTTCTTTGCTTTTTTCACAGCTATCTCCCTGACTGCCCAAAATCGTTATTGGGTAGGTGGCTCAGGTACCTGGCACGATGCTGCCCATTGGAGCACCACTTCAGGAGGCGCAGGAGGAGCCAGTGTGCCCACCTCTGCGAATGATGTTTTTTTTAATGCACAGTCTTTCTCGGCTGACGGCCAATACGTAGCTAATTTGAGCACCGATCTGGAGATGTATTGTAAAAGCATCACTTTTGCCAATATTGATGATACCATAGACTTTAATTTTACTACCGGAACGCCGGGTGGAATATGGACGCAGGCGAGGTTGATCGTATATCAAAATCTCACATTGAGCGACATGGTCAACTTCGACTATGATGATGGCAGGGTAGAGCTGGCGGGCAGTGTCAACAGACAGGTGCAATTTAATGGCTCAGCTGTGGGTTATCTGGATGTGAAAGTTGATGAAACCGTAAATGTGGTTATCATGGACGAGGTGATCGCCGACAACGGGGCATCGATGACAGGAGGCAACCTTTTGCTGAGTGGAGATATTAAATGTGGTTATTTTTCGGCCATACCCCACGACACATCGACCATAGACATTTTTTTGGGTACGCGTAAAATTCAATGCGGATGGTGGAATAGTGTAAAATACCTGGCAGCCCCCAATACCTTAATCATTCATGCATCCAGCGGTTACATAGAATGTAAGAGAATTAGTCCCGGAAGGTACATAGACTATCCAAGAATCGTAATCAACACCTCCATCCCATTTTCAGCAACCGGCACTCCGGGCATTGATTACAACAACAATGCTACCTGGAGCAATGACAACATAGACATCACCATCCAATCACTGGAATTTGTTACATCTGCTACCTTTCAGATTTTGGGCAATCCAGAAATTATGGATAGCATTATTGTTGTTTCCGGTGTGGATTTGAAATTGAGTGTAGGAGATACTTTATTTACTCCCAAATGGCATTACATCCCCTCCGGTTGCGGAGGAGGAAGCTTTACCTTGAGGTCTGCCACCAATGGTAGTCAGGCGTTTTTGCGCAATACGGGATCAGATAGTTTGTTTTTGTACAATGCTACGGTAAAGGATTTAAATGGACAGCTGGGGCCAATAAAAGTGGTCAATGGTATCAACAATGGAAATAATACAAACATTATTTTCGGTACCGGATCTGCACCTGATGTGTTTTATTGGATTGGCAATGGTGGATTATGGTCGGATGTTAATCATTGGTCTTTTTCGAGTGGAGGTCCTGTAGCAGGGTGTCTACCGGATGCCAATGACATTGTCAATTTTGATGCTGCTTCATTTTCTTTATCGGGTCAGGTAGTTGAAATACCTTTGGGAATTACATCGATAAGGGACATGATCTGGGCACAACCGGTGGATACCGTTTTGATCAGATTTTTGGGCACTACGATCTCATCTTCAACGCTAAAAATAAATGGTTCACTAACGCTGGCTACCAAGGTGAAGGTGAGTCGTACCGGCATCATGGAGTGGAACTTTGCAGCACCGGGTGCAGTGACACTGGATACCAAAAATGTGGATTTGCTCAATGCAGTGATAGAGGGTGCAGGGCAATTTACCATGAGCAGCAACCTTAGGGTTTACGATGCCTTTGATATCAACAATGGAGATATAATTGTGAAGCAAGGCACTTTGATATCCAATGGTTTCAACATCAATTGTCGTACTTTTTTACTTACTGCCGGCGGTAGTAAGACATTTAATCTTGGGGCTGCAGACACCCTAACTACAATTAATTTTACAGCTGTGGATGCTTTCACCTTCCCTTATGCTGCCCACTGCATAATAGCAAGGAACTTTATTCTCGATTTTGCCACCGCAAATACCATTGTGGTGCATAAATTGGTGTTAATTGAAAATGACATTATCAATGTAGCATCACTCAGTCTGCGCAAAAGGCCGCAATTTCATTACCTGGATGTCAACACTGCTTCTCTTGTAAGGATTGAAGGTGATTTTACACTTGTCAATGACCTTACGTTTTTATTTAAGTATGGGGGCTTACAGTTTGATGATTTTCCAGTGGCACCCACCGGATCAGATACCATTGTGATTCAGGGCAGTGTCATTTATCCTTCCGGAGCCTGTTCGCGCAATTATTTAATAACTACGGCATTCATTGATC
Organism: uncultured Bacteroidota bacterium; assembly: GCA_937870795.1. Taxonomy (GTDB): domain Bacteria; phylum Bacteroidota; class Bacteroidia; order Chitinophagales; family Saprospiraceae; genus JADKBO01. Next base: position 35,809 of record CALMWS010000229.1, read on the forward strand.
AAACCCTTTATTTTTCGAAACCATCCGGCAACCTAACCTTTCAGCAAAGTTTGCTCAGAAATGCCAAAACCATCTCTACCGGGGCTACGTATACTGCCCAAAACTGTGTCTTAGCGGGAAACAGTCAGGGATGGACTGTAACAGCTCCTGCTTCGGTTACTACCTATTACTGGAGGGGTGGCAATGGCGACTGGGATGATCCAAGCCACTGGAGCCTAAGCAGCGGTGGTGCTGCCAATGCTTCGGGTTGCATTCCCGGAATGGCAGACAGGGTAGTGTTTGACAACAATTCCAATACCGGGGTCAACCCCTGCAACATTACTTTTCCTGTTTACCTGCAGCCGGTGGTAGGCGATGTTTTTGTATTGGCCAACAACAAGACCATTAACTTTTTAAACATCGTAAGTTCCCAACTTCATATTACCGACACCCTATGGTTTACCAGTAAAGCAGCCTCCAATTTATTTTTTGATATGACGGGTGTCAGTTCAGCCAAACTGATCAATCCTGATATTGCACTTTCCTCATCTATGGATGTGCTTATTACTAAATATAATGCGAGTGTAAGTTTGGACAGAAAACTAAACGTGGATAATATTACGGTGCAAGCAGGGGAATTTCAAACACTCAACCACGAATTAAGTGCAAAGTTTATTTCACTGTCGCCTTACACCAATACGGCCACCCTCAATTTTGGAACCAGCATTGTGAGCACCAATCAATGTGCTTTTGGCAATGTCAACGGCACCATAGCCGCTACCAATTATAAACTGTATGTCACTTCTTACATTTCTTCATTGGTCAACCGACATTTGCCCTGGGTGCAGGTTGACAACACCGCGGCGCTAACACTTAACCAGCAGACCATTGACCTGAGTTTTGGCACCCTTAGGCTGATGTCGACATTTGACGTTACATTGAATTCAGCGGATTTTATCATAACCGATTCTCTGTATCTGGGAGTGCCAGGTGCAAAACTGAATGTGAGCCCGACAGCTACACTACAATTACAAGGCCAGCTGTATAGTGCCGGTGTAGCGGGTAATTTGTGTTTTTTAAAATCTTCGGTGGCTGCATCCCGTTTTAATTTTTCGCACGAACAAAATCTCTGTGTTTCATATCTGAATGCCAAAGACGTAAATGGCTTGGGGCCGGGCATTTTTAATGTAATCAATGGCACGGATGGTGGAAACAACGCAGGTATTGATTTCACGACGCCGGTTGACATGGGCAAACTTTATTGGCGCAGAGGTAGTGGACTTTGGAATGTAGCTTCTAATTGGTCATTCCGGTCAGGCTCGTGTCCTGCCAACAGAGCACCAACTGCCAGTGATGATGTTTACTTTGATGTCAATTCAGATTTGGATTCCTATACAGAGGTGACCCTGCCCGCCAATGCTACGTGCAAAAATGTATTCCTTTCCAATTTTCTGGACACGGTTGGTTTAGACATTGGCAGTACAATGTCGGTGACATCTCTGAAAGTAAATCAGGCAAAGGCAGTAATTAAAAACGGAACGTTGGTTGATAAGACTCATTTGGTAGTAAACAATGGAAGTCTGGGCCTGGTATCTGCGATAGCAGCTGTGAATCAGTACCCTTCATTGGCAGACAGCATAGGATTTAAGATTGGAGCAGGATCTATGTTGCAAATGGCCAACAGTACATTGTTGATCATGGGCAATAAAAACGTATTCGGGTTCCCGGCTTTGTACCTTGATGAGACAGCAACCATCAGCACCCTGAATGGAGATTTTAGTATTTACCAGCCCTTTGCGGGGGAGCCCATCAATGAAATATTTTTATTTTTTGGCAATCGCACCATCAACGGGGCATTTTTTATGCCATCAACTATTTCGGCTTCCCAAAAAGTACGGTTTATGAACAGTGCTACCTTTACCCAAAGCAGCAATGCGGCAGTGGGTGAATTGATCATTGCGTCGGGGGCAAACTTGAGATTTGAATAGCAATTTTATAATATAAAAAATACTTTCTATCGATAATATTGCCGCGTATTCAAAATGATGTTCTTTTCGCGATGGTCATCAAAATTGGAAGTATATAAATGAGCTGGTACTTTCCTGACTGAGGATCAGCATTACTAGTAAAAAGGTCCACACCAAACCCACACTCCACCACGGTTTGCTTTCGGCTACCGTGAGCACTTTTTTGTGTCGCATCTGCCAGTGTACAATGATCATGCCGGTTATGACAACTGATACCTTAAGGATATCCAGGTAATTGAGCACCAATTCTTTGGCATTTCCAAAAAGAAACATAGATTTTAGCAATGACCATGCGGTAGTAAAATCCTGCGCTCTAAAGAATACCCATGTGATGTTGACCAGGAAAAAGGTGAGCATGGCGTGGGCAAAATTGGGCTTTAGATGTGGATGTGGGCCAGGCTCATGTGAATGGGCTTTTCTTTTATCTTGAATGTATTTTTCAACTGCAAGGTAGAGGCCGTGAAGTCCACCCCATACCACAAAGGTCCAGTTGGCACCATGCCACAATCCTCCTATGAGCATGGTAAGCATTACATTGATGTAAGTGCGGATAATACCTTTGCGGTTACCGCCCAAAGGGATGTACAAATAATCTCGAAGCCAGGTGGATAAAGTGATGTGCCACCTTCGCCAGAAATCAGAAAAGCCAATGGCTGCGTAAGGATAAAAGAAGTTATCGCGGATGGTAAATCCCAGACAAAGGGCTATGCCAATGGCACAGGTGGAGTAGCCTCCAAAATCAAAAAATATTTGTCCTGAGAAGGCAAGCACACCCATCCAGGCATCGATTGCATTCATGTCTTTTCCGGCACTGAATACCGCATCTGCAGGACCGGCCAGTAGGCTATCGGCCAGGACCACTTTCATAAATAGCCCCAGGGTAAGCAAAAACATGCCATGGTTGAATTGCAGCAAGGTGGCTTTTACGGGCGATTTAAATTGCGGTATCAGTTCATCTGGTCGTACAATGGGTCCTGCAACCAATTGTGGAAAGAAGGTTACAAACAGCGCAAAATCCAGAAATGATTTTTCGGGAGCATATTTTCTGTTGTACATATCGAGAGAGTAAGAAAGGGTCTGAAAGGTGTAAAAAGAAATACCCACCGGAAGGATGATATCGGGGGCGGCCGGATGGAAATCAAAACCAGCCAGGCTTGACAGAGAAACAAAGTTTTCCAACATAAATTCTCCATATTTAAAATATGCCAGGGGACCCAGATTGCCCACTAAACTGGCAGCTAACCACCATTTTCTTTTAGTCGGATTTTGTTCTGTACTTAAATTTTTCCCAACCTGAAAATCAATAAAAGTTGAAAAAAGTAGCAATAAAATAAAAGGAGGGTTCCATACGGCGTAAAACAAGTAGCTTGCCAGGAGCAGGTGTACTTTTTTGAAAGTCCATTTAAATGGAAGATTGTGTACAAAAAGTACAACAGCAAAAAAGACGATGAATGTATATGAATTAAAGACCATGTTTTTCGATTTTAGAGGACGGAATTATTGATTGTTTGCTTTGAATTTCCAGCCCATTTCTTTGGATAAAACTTCTACTAATTTTTTTGTAAAAACATTAGCGTCGGACTGTCGGAGGTGAGAAAATTCAGTACAATTCATTTTGTTTAATTCAGGATAGTCGGCAAAGTGCATGCCTTTACATCCTGTTACCGTGAGAATTTTTTCCCAATATTTGTCTCTGGGGAAGCCCATCTGTTCCCCCTTCCAAAGAGGCCCTGAGCTTGGTGGCCGCAAGAAGGCGACTTGTCCCCCACGGGCAATGATTTGATCAGTTTTTAATTTTACGTCTCTGATAAATGAATCAATAACAGGCTCAGGTGTAGGAGGTGCTTTGGCACCCATGGCAGCCAATTGCATCCAAATATCCTGCATCATCTTTACACCTTTTTGATCATGATCCACAAACCGGTTAGACATGCTGCTGTTGCGGTCAAAGTTCATCAATCCAAATTCGGTGGGATATTTCGGAAAATCCAATTTACCCGGTCTTGGAGGTATTGGCAGGTATTCGAGTAAAGCACTGAGGGCAAAATTATCTTTGTCCAGAAAGACAAAGTTGGATTCAAGGAGTGTGTTGATGTGGAAGCTAAAACGTTGTGCAGGGGTTTCATTTTTACTAAAATCCAAACACTTTTGAGGCCTTTCGAACGACCTGCCTGAAAGATCAAAAAACAGAGGTTCTGCCACGTCTATTATCAACTTGCCTTTAAACAATGAATCGGCGGCCAAAGCCTTCAGAACAGGGATTGGGCTGCTTCCCACATTGGCTAATTGTACTGGTGTTTCTCCTGTAAGCCCGCGCCATAATTCTGTATTCACATCAAATTTGATCCTACTTGAACCTATGAATACGGTTGCATCATCTTTTGGCAAATAAATTTTTCTTTTTTTGTCTGCGAAAATGCTCTCGCTGTCATCAAATGAAATAGTATAGCCAAGGTGTCTTAGATAAAGTTCATAACCACCTATAAGCATAGTGGTAAGGGAAAGCACCAAGATGGCGGCTTTCCTAAAGTTGTTGGAATGCATAATCGTGTTATAAAAGGTTTTGTCAGCTAATTAAAAACAAAAATCAATTCTAAATAAAAAACTAAAAATAGAATATTATTCTTTACAAGTGGTTAATTATTTGTAAATATTTTGTTTTTATTGCCGACAATTTCAGGCATACCGATTTTCGGGTAAGCATCTATGCAATCACTATCCAAAAGTGATAGAATTACCTGCAGGTTAACCTGTTAACTATTAGAATTCAGCGCTGCCCGGGAACCTTGGGAAAGGGATTACATCTCTGATGTTGGACATGCCGCTAACAAACTGTACCAACCTTTCGAAGCCAAGACCAAAGCCGGCGTGCGGACAAGTACCAAATCTGCGGGTATCGAGGAACCACTCCATTTCTTCTACCGGGATGTGCATTTCTTCCATTCTGGCCATCAGCACATCGAGTCTTTCTTCTCTTTGTGATCCACCCACTATTTCGCCAATGCCGGGGAAAAGAATGTCCATGGCGCGAACCGTATTGTTGTCTTCATTGACGCGCATGTAAAAAGCTTTGATGGCTTTGGGATAGTCTGTGAGGATTACCGGCTTGCCAAAGTGTTTTTCTACGAGGTAACGCTCATGCTCACTCTGAAGGTCGGCGCCCCATGCTTCGATGGGATAGTTAAATTTTCCTTTTTTATTGGGTGTGCTGTTTTTCAGAATGTCGATTGCTTCGGTGTAGGTGAGGCGCTGAAAGTCGTTGTTGAGGCAAAACTGCAGTTTCTCCCTCAGGCTCATTTCTGACCTTTCGTTTTGTGGTTTTTGTTTTTCCTCGTCGGACAATCTGCTTTCCAAAAACTCAAGGTCTTCGGCACAATGTTCAATAACCTGACTGATGCAGTATTTCAGGAGACCCTCAGCAAGGTCCATGTTGTCGTTGAGGTCGGCAAAGGCAACTTCCGGTTCGATCATCCAAAACTCGGCCAGGTGGCGGGAAGTGTTAGAGTTTTCAGCTCTGAAAGTAGGGCCAAAGGTATAAACCTGACTTAAGGCCAGGGCAGCCAATTCAGCTTCCAGCTGGCCGGATACTGTAAGGTTGGTTGATTTGCCAAAAAAGTCTTTTTTAAAGTCGATTTGTCCATCTTCGGTCTTTGGCAATTTATCCAGCGGCAGGGTAGTGACCCTAAACATTTCGCCAGCACCTTCTGCATCGCTGCCAGTAATGATGGGAGAGTGCATGTAAACAAAGCCCTGGTTGTGGAAATACTGGTGGATGGCCATTGCCAACTGATGTCTCACCCTGAAGACAGCAGAGAAAGTATTGGTACGAAAGCGAAGGTGAGCGATTTCCCTCAGGAATTCGAGGCTGTGTTTCTTGGGTTGGAGGGGATATACCTCGGGATCACATACACCCATGACCTCTACTTCTTTGGCCTTGATTTCAATGGCCTGCCCTTTGCCCTGGGATGCAATTACCTCCCCAACAGCTTTGATGGCGGCGCCGGTTGTAATTTTTTTCAACAATTCCGGATCTGTATTTTCAAAGTCAACCACTACCTGAAGGTTGGTCAAAACGGAGCCGTCGTTCAGTGCTATGAATTGGTTGTTGCGAAAAGTACGAACCCAGCCCATGACCGTCACTGTATCTCCTAAAGTGTAATTGGCCAATAAATCTTTGATTTTTACCCTTGAAAACATGTTATTATTTTTTTTTCAGGCTGTAAAATTACGAAAAACAAATAATATTCCGATTACGGCTAACCGCTTACGGCTAACCGCACACGGCCAACCGCACACGGCCAACCGCCTATCTACCTGGCTAACGCCAGTTAGACAGTCCGGACAGCGGACAGCCGTGAGCGGACAGCGGACAGCGGACAGCCGTGAGCGGACAGCGGACAGCGGACAGCCGTGAGCGGACAGCAGAAAGCCGTGAGCGGACAGCGGACATCTACCTGGCTAATGCCAGTTAGACAGGGTGGTTAGGGGTTTTTATAAATCATATTGTCGATAAGGCGTACCTCTCCGGCCCAGACGGCAACACAGGCCACGATGTAGTCGTGCTGATGAATATCATGAACTGATTTTAGTGTGTAGCCGTCTACAATCGAAAAATATTCGGGTTTGAAGTCGGGCACTTCCATTTTTTTCATAGCCCATTTTTCTACCTCTCTGACTTCCATGGTTTTAAGTTTGGTTTTGGCGGCTTTGAGTGTTTTGTGAATGATAGCGGCCTGCTCCCTGAGTTCCGGGGTAAGTCGCTGGTTGCGAGAGCTCATGGCCAGGCCATTTTTTTCCCGAAGGATGGGGCAGACCACGAGTTGGGTCTTCATTTTGAGGGTTTTGAGCATGTGGGCCACGATGGTAAATTGCTGGAAGTCTTTTTGTCCCATGTAAAGATGGTCGGGTTGGACAAGATCCAGCAGTCTTTTTACGACCTGGGCCATGCCTTTAAAGTGGCCGGGGCGAAATTTACCTTCCATCATCTTATCAAGGCCTTTGAAGGGGAATTTTACTTCAGTCTCCAAATTGGGTGGATATACCTCCTCAACTGAGGGGGCATAAAGCAGGGAACAACCAGCTTCTTCGAGCACAACCCTGTCTTTTTGGAGGGTGCGCGGGTATAAAGCCAGGTCTTTGGCATTGTTGAATTGAGTAGGATTTACAAAAATGCTGCATACCACAACGTCATTTTTGGCTAAAGCCGCTTTGATAAGGCTGATGTGGCCTTCGTGTAAGGCGCCCATGGTAGGCACAAAACCAACGGTATGTCCATCTTTACGCCATGAGGAAATAGCCTGAAACAGGGCCTTATTGGTTTTTACTACTTTCATTGGGTATGGCTTTGACAATTAGTGAATTGGCATTTCAAAAAAAACCTGTGACGGCGAAAGTAGGCCAAATTTTAAAGTTTCGGAAAAAAATGAGAAATTTGCCTACCGGATCAACCGACTAATAAAAAATATGAGAAGAGTTGTAGTAACAGGAATCGGGGCATTGACACCCATTGGCAATGACGTGGCATCGTACGCCGAAGGCTTACGTCAGGGAAGATCGGGGGCAGGGCCCATCACCCGATTTGATGCAACCCATTTTAAAACAAGATTTGCCTGTGAGGTTAAAAATTTTGATGCCGAAAAATACATTCACAAGAGAGAGGTTCGCAGGATGGATCCATTTACCCACTATGCAATGGCTGTAGCAGAAGAAGCCATGAAAAATGCAGGGTTGGAAGGAGCCACCATTGACTTTGACCGTGCTGGTGTAATCTGGGGCAGTGGTATCGGAGGCTTTGAAACCATTGAACATGATATCGAAGAAGCAGCAGCATGGACTGGAGAACCAAAATATTCACCATTTCTGATACCCAAGTTGATTGCGGATATTGCGCCCGGACTTATATCCATTAAATATGGCTTCAGGGGTATCAATTATGCCACTGTTTCTGCCTGTGCATCTTCCACTCACGCCATCGGCAATGCCTTCGATTATATTAGAATGGGTAGGGCAGATGTGATGATTACCGGTGGATCCGAGGCAGCTGTGACCAAAGCGGGTATAGGAGGATTTTCATCCATGAAAGCATTGAGTGAACGCAATGACGACGCCACTACTGCCAGCAGGCCTTTTGACAAAGACCGCGATGGTTTTGTATTGGGGGAAGGAGCAGGATGTTTGATCCTTGAAGAATACGAGCACGCCAAAAGAAGGGGTGCCCACATCATCGCAGAAATTGCGGGTGTAGGAATGACAGCAGATGCTTACCACATGACGGCTCCTCACCCGGAAGGGCTGGGAGCTACCAATGTGATGAAGCTGGCACTGGCTGATGCCGGTCTTCAACCCGAAGACATAGGATACATCAATGTACACGGCACTTCAACACCACTGGGAGATGTTGCAGAAAGTAAGGCCATACTCAATGTATTTGGGGACCATGCCTATAAGCTCAACATCAGTTCTACCAAATCGATGACCGGGCATTTGCTGGGAGCAGCAGGTGCCATTGAGGCATTGGCATGTATCATTGCATTGCGTGATGGATTCATACCTCCTACCATCAACCACTTTACAGATGATCCGGATATCGATGGAGGGCTCAACTTTACCTTTAACCAGGCACAGGAAAAATCCATAAAAGCGGCACTGAGCAATACCTTTGGATTTGGAGGTCACAATGCATCCGTGATTATTAAAAAAGTAGATTGATTTTGGACACCCTCAGGCGTTTTTACAACATTTATTTTTCATCGGAAAAAGATTTTGCGCGCAAGATTAAACCACTTTTAGGTTTTACTCCGGTGAGATTGAGTGTATTCAAACAAGCCTTTTACCACAGGTCCATGAATGTGGATCAAAGTAATAAAAGCTTTAACAATGAACGCCTTGAGTATTTGGGTGATGCCATATTGAGCACCATCGTAGCTGAGTATTTGTTTAAAAAATATCCTGCCAAAGACGAAGGTTTTCTCACCAAAATGCGCTCCAAGATAGTGAGAAGACAAACCCTTAACGAAATTGCCGACAAGATGGGGCTCGACCTGATTCTATCGGAATATTCGCAAGGCAAGATGAGCAATACCATGCTGGGCAATGCCCTGGAAGCAATGGTGGGGGCCTTGTATATTGAATTTGGTTACAAAAAAACCAGTGCGTATGTGATACGTCAGATTTTGATGAAATATTTAGATATCCATGCGCTGGAGCAGCAAAACGACAATCACAAGAGCATTATACTTGAATGGTCGCAAAAAAATGGCCACGAAGTAGAGTTTGTGCAAATGAGTAAGATCAAAAACGACAAGCGGGACTTTTTTAGAATGGCGGTCATGGTAAATGGCGACAAGATATCTGAGGCCGAAGATTTCAATAAAAAAGCCGCAGAGCAAAAGGCAGCTGAGTTGGCAATTGTAGAACTTAAAATCTGATTGGCCGGACTCAGTTATAAAAAACTTCATGGATTCACTCACACAGATAATATTAGGAGCCGCCGTAGGAGAGGTGTGTTTGGGCAAACGCATCGGCAATCGCGCCATGTTGTGGGGGGCAATCGCTGGCACCATTCCTGATTTGGATGTGATATCCAATTTGTGGCTTACTCCATTGCAAGGGCTGGTAGCGCACAGGGGCATCACCCATTCCCTGTTTTTTGCGATTGTATTTTCGTTTATCATTGCATGGCTGGTCAAGCGGTATTACGATTCCAACTGGTATACCAAAAAGGGAATTCGCCGACTTTCAGCTTTGTTGGGAAGCCTGGCTGTTATCAGTTTTTTTGGAGGGCTTACCTCCTTGTTTTACATATTTGGAGTAGGGAGTTTCACGTTGGCCATGGTAGGTGGTGCTTTGATGGCGTTTGGCATTTATGTAGTGTATCGTACCTGGAAATATTACGGACTGGTGGAAACACCCATTGACATTAAGGAAGGATTTTGGCCATGGTACAATTTTTTCTTCTGGACCATATTTACCCATCCGATTTTGGATTGTTTTACGGTTTATGGTACCCAGCTTTGGGCTCCTTTTGATCGTACACGCATAGCCTGGAACAATGTGGCAGTGGCGGATCCGGGATATACAGTACCGTTTGGAATATTGTTGATCGCCGTGTCATTGTACCACAGAGAAAGTGCCATGAGACGAAAACTCACAACCCTAATGATGGCTTTCTGTATTGGTTACATGGCACTCACCTTTGTCAATAAATATTACATTGACCAAATCTTTGAAGAAACTTTACAAAAAGAAGGCATTGTAGCCAAGCGGTATATGACCAATCCCACCATACTCAACAACGTGTTGTGGTCGGCAACCGCAGAGACAGATTCGGCTTACTTTCAGGGATCTTATTCTCACTTTGACAGAGAAAAAAAATTTAAGCTGGTGCGCATACCCAAGCAGCATCAATTGCTGGGTGAGGTAGAGGGAGACAGCACCATTGAGATATTAAAATGGTTTAGCAACAATTATTATAGCGTGTTGGAAAGGCAGGACGGAAAGTTGCAATTCAACGACATGCGGTACGGAGTGTACAATGCTACCAAGGCGGGCATTGGTGAAGATGACTTCATTTTTAAATTTGTTGTTGTCAAAGACAAGCAGGGCAGGTACAGGCTCGACGGGGATGCGGGGCGGCCTCCAGCGGGTAAAGAAAAAGAGATGATGGCGATGTTGTGGGCCAGGATCAGGGGAATATGAAGATAACTCACATTACTTATATTTGATAATCAGTTGATTATACATATTTTTGGCATCAACGGGCGCAATTTTGTTTTTTTTCCTATCTTTGCACTCCTTTTAAAATTTTATAATCAATTAAACTTCAATTAATTAATGAAACATTATGAAGTAACTTTCGTTGTCGATCCCGTTCTGTCAGGCGACGAAATTAAGGCGACAGAAAAGGCGTACGAGGAGATGCTCAAGAATGAGGGCTGTACTCTTGTACACGTGGATGAAATGGGACTTAAGCAGTTGGCGTATCCGATCAACAAAAGATCTTCGGGTATTTTTTACTGCATAGAGTTCACTTCTGAAACCGGAGACATTATTGGTAAGGTGGAATTGGCCATGAAGCGTGATGAGCGTTTGATGCGATTTCTTACCATTGCATTGGACAAGCACGGTGTAAAGTACAACGCAGACAAGCGTGCCGGTTTGATAGGCAAGGTTAAGAAAAAGACCAAAGGCAAGCCACAGGATGAAGCTGCTGCTCCTGCTGAGGCGCCAAAAGCTGCACCTGCACCGGTAGCTGAAGAAGTGGCACAAACCGATTCAGCTGAATAATTCATTACGTTAACCTTTTAAAACAGACAGAAATGGCTTCTAAAGACGATATAAAATTCTTAAGCAATCCAACCATTGGCAAACAAAGCAAAAAGTATTGCCGATTTAAAAAGTTTGGTATCCGTCACATTGACTACAAGGATGCAGACTTCCTTTTGCAATTTATCAATGAGCAGGGCAAGATTCTTCCAAGAAGGATTACCGGCAACTCATTGAAGTATCAGAAAAAAGTAGCAGTGGCGGTTAAGCGTGCGAGACACCTGGCCATCCTTCCATTTGTTACAGACCTTTTAAAATAACCATTTAAACCGTTGACAACATGGATATCATTTTATTGAAAGATATGGATAATTTGGGTGATAAGCACAGCATCGTTAGTGTTAAGCCCGGATATGGAAGGAACTACCTGATCCCACAGGGTGTAGGTGTAGTAGCCAATGCAAGCAACCGTAAAAAACTGGAAACCCTTATCGCAGATGAGGAAGCCAAAGAAGCAGCCAGATTGGAAGATTACCGTGCACTGGCCCAACAAATGGAGGGCAAGACCCTTAAGATTGGTGTTAAGGCTGGTACTTCAGGCAAAATCTTTGGTAGCGTTACCAATGTACAGGTAGCTCAGGCACTTAAAGAGCAATTGGGTCTTGACGTTGAACGCAAAAAGATTGTACTTCCTGAAGAAGTAAAAGACCTTGGCACTTATGCGGCTGTGGTAAACCTTCACAAGGAAGTTTCAACCAAAATAGAATTTGAATTGGTAGCCGAGTAATCGGAAATCAAATGCATACAACAAAAAGCCCTCACTGCTATGGGGGCTTTTTGTGTTTTAAGAAAGGCCTGAGGGCTTAACACGATAGACTGCACTTGTTATGTGCGGTGGAAAAATTAACCCTGGCCGTTCTCCGAAAAGTTGAGATATTAAAAGTGGTCATCATTCATTTTAAAATAAAATGGGACGAAGAAAAAAGAACAAACGCGTTGTAGAAAACATACTGATAACGGGCATAGCCGACAAAGGAATGTCGGTGGGTAGAAATGACGAAGGAGAAGTTTTTTTCATTGAAGATGCGGTGCCCGGAGATGTAGTCAACGCTGTAGTCATTCGCAAAAAAAAGAACCACAGCATTTGCAGGGTGAAGGAAACCGTGACCTTGTCTCCGGAAAGAACAACGCCCTTTTGTAAACACTTTTACCATTGTGGTGGGTGCAAGTGGCAGAATCTCAAATACGATTCACAAACCAAGTACAAGTTTATCAAAATTGTCAACGCCATGCGGCGTATTGGCAAGATGGACACCGAAGGCATCATCAATACCGTAAGGTACAGCAAAGACATTCGTTACTATCGCAA